>CAZFXH010000340.1:0-36730 GCA_964522905.1 uncultured Anaerolineaceae bacterium | reverse complement strand
ATGGCGCGCTCGACGCGCTGCACGACCTCGTCGGGATCCTCGGCAATGAGTTCGGGCACGTCCTCCAGCGACAGTCCCACGGCATAGATGCTCTGGATGATCCCGTCATGGAGGTCCTGGCCGATGCGCTCACGCTCATCGACGATGGCCAGGCGATGGACCTGCTCGTACAGCCGGGCATTCTCGATCGCGATCGCCGCATGGCGGGCGAACGTCTCGACGAGTTCCTGGTCGTTCGCCGTGAACTCCGCGGCGTCCTGCTTGTTCGTCAGATAGAGATTGCCCACCGAGCGGCCCTTCACGCTCACGGGCACGCCGAGGAAGCTCGTCATCTCCGGGTGGTGCGGCGGGAAGCCGTAGCGCCTCGGATCATTGGTGATGTCCGGGATCCGGAATGCCCCGTTCTCCCGGATGATCAGCCCGAGGATCCCGTGACCGCGAGGCGGTGGGCCGATCCTGGCCCGAACCTCATCGGACAGGCCGCTCGTGATGAACCGCTCGATGACGCCGCGGCCGTCCACGATACCGAGCGCAGCGTATTGCGCGCCGACCAGCGGCCGCACCTGGTCGACGATGACCTGGAGCACCTCGTCGACGGACAGGACACTCGCCACGGCTCGCGTCGCGGCGTCGACCGCACCGAAGAGGTTCGTGGCCTCCTGCACGGCGTCGACGTCGCTCGTCCGTAGATCGCTCATCGAACCGAGCGTAGCATCAGGCCCATGCGGCACGGGCCGGACGGCCTCCCAGGACAGGCCGGGCGGCCGGTGTGCGACGAACGATCGCGGACGACCATGCCGGCATGGACACCTTTCAGATCCCTTCCCCGTTCGGTCGGCCGGTCCGTCACGTGCTGTTGGCGCTGGACCTTGGGGCATCGTCGGTCCGCGCCGCGGACGAGGCGATCGACCTGGCCGCCGATCAGGGGGCCGTCCTGTTGATCCTGAGCGTCGTTCCGCCCCGTGATCTGCCACGATTGCGGCACGATCCCCGTGACAGCCAGCGGCAGCGGCGCGACCGCGCCGCCCGTGAGATCGTCGCTCGCGCCGCCGTCAGAGGGGTCACCGCGACATCGGTCATCTGGTACGGCGATCCGGCTGCGGCGATCCTCGATGCCACCTGGTCGGAGCGGGCCGACGTGGTCGTGCTCGGGTCGCGTAGGCGCACGGACCTAGGGCGGTTGCTCCTGGGGAGCGTGTCCTCTCATGTCGCCGGCGAGGCGAACTGTCCCGTGGTGGTCGTGCCGGCCTGACGATCCACGAGTAGGCTGGGCCAAGACCCGAACGCGACAACGAGGTTGCCATGGTGACCGAACGCCGGCTCGAAGCGATCGACCCATCCCCCCGGCTCGGGGCCGACGAGCTGCAACGGATCGATGCCTACTGGCGGACGGCCAACTACCTGTCCGTCGGCCAGATCTACCTGCTCGCCAACCCGTTGCTCCGTGAGCCGCTGCGGCCTGAGCACGTCAAGCCGCGGCTGCTCGGGCACTGGGGCACGACTCCTGGCCTGAACCTGATCTACGCGCATGCGAATCGGGTGATCCGCCAACGAGACCTCGATGCGATCTGGATCGCCGGACCAGGTCATGGCGGTCCCGCGGCGGTCGCCAACGCCTACCTCGAGGGGACGGCCGCAGAGGTCGACCCGGAGCTGACGCCGGACGAGGAGGGTCTGCGTCGGCTCTTCCGCCGGTTCTCCTTTCCCGGTGGCATCGGCAGCCACGTGACCCCAGAAACGCCAGGCTCGATCCACGAGGGCGGCGAGCTCGGCTACGCGCTCGTTCACGCCTTCGGCGCGGCATTCGATAACCCGGATCTGGTCGTCTTCGCGGTCGTCGGCGACGGCGAGGCGGAAACCGGACCCCTGGCCGCCAGCTGGCACTCGAACAAGTTCGTCAACCCCGCGGTCGACGGCACGGTGGTTCCGATCCTGGCGCTCAATGGCTACAAGATCGCCAGTCCGACCATCCTCGCGCGCATCCCGGAATCAGAGCTCATCGACCTCTTCGAAGGCTACGGCTATACACCGCATATCGTCGCCGGCGACGACCCGATGGCGGTCCACGAGCGCCTTGCGGCGACGATGGACACGGTCCTCGATGAGATCGACCGGATCAAGGCCGCGGCCCGCGACGGCGTCACCGAGCGCCCGCGCTGGCCGATGATCGTCCTCCGCACGCCCAAGGGCTGGACCGGTCCGAAGACCGTCGACGGCCTGCCCTCGGAGGGCACCTTCCGGGCTCACCAGGTTCCGATCGCCGACGTCCGCGGGAACCCCGAGCACATCGCGCTCCTCGAGACGTGGCTTCGCTCGTACCGACCCGAGGAACTGTTCGACGAGACGGGCGCGCTCCGGCCCGAACTCGCGGCGCTCGCGCCGCGCGGGAACCGCCGCATGAGTGCCAACCCGCATGCGAACGGCGGCCTGTTGCGCAAGGACCTGACCCTGCCGGATTTCCGGGACTATGCCGTGGAGGTCTCGGCCCCTGGCACGAAGACGAGCGAGGCCACGAGGGTCCTTGGCGAGTTCGTCCGTGACATCATCCGAGCCAATCCCCGAACATTCCGCCTGTTCGGGCCCGATGAGACGAGCTCCAACCGGCTCGATGCGGTCTTCGAGACGACCGACCGGGTCTGGATCGCCGAGACGCGCTCGGGTGACGACCACCTGGCGCCCCATGGCCGGGTCATGGAGGTCTTGTCAGAGCACCTCTGTCAAGGCTGGCTGGAGGGCTACCTGCTGACCGGTCGCCACGGCCTGTTCAGCTGTTACGAGGCGTTCATCCACGTCATCGACTCGATGTTCAACCAGCACGCCAAGTGGCTCAAGATGACGCGCGAGATCGGTTGGCGGCGGCCCATCGCGTCGCTGAACTACCTGCTCACGAGCCACGTCTGGCGGCAGGACCACAACGGCTTCAGCCACCAGGACCCGGGCTTCATCGACCACGTCGTGAACAAGAAGGCGGAGGTCATCCGGGTCTACCTGCCGCCCGACACCAACACGCTCCTGTCCGTCGCGGATCATTGCCTGCGGAGCACCGACTACGTCAACGTCATCGTCGCGGGCAAGCAGCCGGCCCTGACGTACCTGTCCATGGACGACGCGATCCTGCATTGCACACGCGGGCTCGGGATCTGGGACTGGGCCAGTAACGACGGTGGCGATCCGGATGTGGTCGTGGCCTGCTGTGGGGATGTGCCCACGCTGGAGGCGCTGGCGGCGGTGGCGCTGCTCCGCGAACACGTTCCGGAGCTGCGAATCCGGTTCGTCAACGTCGTCGACCTGATGCGGCTCCAGGACGAGGACGAGCACCCGCACGGGTTGTCGCACCGCGAGTTCGACGCGATCTTCACGACCGACAAACCGGTCCTCTTCGCCTATCACGGCTATCCCTGGCTCATCCACCGGTTGACCTATCGACGCACCAACCACGGCAATATCCATGTCCGCGGGTACAAGGAGGAAGGGACCGTCACGACCCCGTTCGACATGGTCATGCGCAACGATCTGGACCGCTTCCATCTCGCGATGGACGTCATCGACCGGGCTCCGACCTTGGGGACGCGCGCCGCGGCCCTCCGGCAGCACCTCGTCGACGAGCGCCTCCGCGCTCGCGCGTATGCCTACCAGCATGGCGAGGATGCGCCAGAGATCCGCGATTGGACGTGGCCCCACTGATCGCCGGCTCCGAAAGCACGGCGCCCAAGCGCCGCGCACGCATCCTCGTCTTCAACGCCGGGTCAGCCACGCTCAAGACGGCCATGCTGGACCTTCCGGCGTTGGAGCCCGTCGGGGTCGACGAGGTCGAATGGACGACGGGCGCCACGCCCGCGGAGCGCACCGCGGCGATCGTCGCGTCAGTGCGGCGCATCGGTGCGGTGAGGACCGACGGCGCGAGGGTCGACGCGGTCGGACATCGCGTCGTCCACGGTGGGGACCGCTTCACCCAGCCGACGCGGATCGCCCGCGACAACCTGGCGGCCATCGAGGGACTGGCCGACTTGGCTCCCCTCCACAACCTGGCCGCCGTGACTACCATCCGCGCGGCGCTCGAGGCGTTGCCGGATGTGCCCCACGTTGCCGCATTCGACACGGCGTTCCATGCCACGCTTCCCGAGGATGCCGTCCGGTACCCGATCCCTGATGCCTGGGTCCGGGACCACGGCATACGCCGCTACGGTTTCCACGGACTGTCAGTCAGCTGGGCCGTCCGACGGGCGGGGGAGCTGCTCCGCCGGGAGCCGGGAAGTCTGCGCCTCGTCGTGGCGCATCTCGGCGGCGGGTCTTCGGTGACGGCTGTGGATCGCGGCCGGTCAGTGGACACGAGCATGGGTCTGACCCCGCTCGAAGGCCTGATGATGGGCACCCGAGCCGGGTCGATCGACCCCGGGATCGTGTTCCAGCTTGCGCGGGACGGACTGTCCCTGGCCTCCATCGAGGAGGCATTGACTCGCCAGTCCGGTCTGCAAGGGGTCGGTGGGACTGACGACGTCCGGGCGCTGTCGAGGTCCGAGCATGCGGGTGACGCGCGCGCCGCGCTGGCGATCCGCCTGTACGTGCGCCGGGCGGCCGCCGGCATCGCGGCTGCAGCAACCACGTTGCCGACCGTCGACGCCATCGTCTTCACCGGAGGGATCGGGGAGCACGCTGGCTCCGTTCGGGCGAGGATCTGCGCACGCCTGATCCTCCTTGGGGTATCGCAGCCGAGCGATGCGGACACGGGAGAGGGCGTCCTGGCGATCGGTGGGTCAGGGCCCGCGGTCCTGGCGGTCCACAGCCGCGAGGACGTCGTCATCGCCGAGGCGGCTGCCGGGTTCCTCGGCGCATAGGCGAGTTCCGCAGCGATCGGTCCGGCCGGTCAACGCCTTGGGGCGCTCTGTGAGTGGATCGGGACCGACGGCCCCCGGGCTCACAGCGAGAATCGGGAGCGATGGCCCGCCGCTTCGGGCCGGACGGCCGTCGTCCCGGATGTCGCGCCGGTGGACGATGTGGACACGCCGAAGCGGCGAAGACGCAGCTGAGAACCGAGGTCGACGCGTGAGCGCGCGTCCCACGGTGGGAGGTAGACATGCAGGCGAGAAACTCTGTCGAGCGGTGGGGTGGCCTCACCGTTCTTGGAACCATCCTTGTCCTCGTCGGTGTGGGTTGGTTCGTGTTGCGCGAGCTCCGGATCGATCCGTTCGCGGAGATCGCCGACGCCGGTTGGCCGCTTTTCGTGATCATCCCGGGCGTCGCCTTGCTCATCGCGTCCCTGGTCCGGACACCGCCGGACGGTGTGGGCCTTGCGATCGCCGGCAGCATCGTGACGACGGTGGGGATCGTCCTGGGCTACCAGCAGGCGACCGGCCACTGGGAGAGCTGGGCCTACGCCTGGGTTCTGGTCGGACCCGGCGCGGCGGGCCTCGGCATGGTGGTATACGGGCTGATCTTCGGCCTGCGTGACCTGCTCGCCAGCGGAGCTCGACTCATCGCGATCGCCGCGGCGATCTTCGTCGCGGGCTACTGGTTCTTCGAGACGACCTTCGCCACAGGGCGGTCTCCGATCGAGTTCGGAGCGTGGTGGCCGGTCGTGTTCGTCGGCGCCGGGCTGTTGGTCCTGGTCGCCGGCTTGCTGAGCCGCGGCTCGCCAACGGGTGACCCGCGGATCCATTCGAGCGCGCAAGGAGACGTCCGATGACCGCCGAATCGACCGCGCCTCCGACACTGACGGAGGCAATGCCCAAGGCACAGGTGCGCCGACTCCATCGCGCGCGGACGAACCGGGTCCTTTCCGGCGTCTGCGGCGGCATCGCCGAGTACTACGGCTCCGACCCGACCGCGGTCCGTCTGGCGACTCTCATCATCGGACTGTTCACCGGGGTGGTGCCGATGGTGCTCGTCTACATCGTGGCCGCGATCGTGGTGCCAGAAGGGGATGGCGTAGCGGAACCCGGCCAGCGCGCCGCGGTCCCTTCAGGTCAGGCGCCAATGGTCCTCGGAGCGCTGCTCGTCCTGATCGGGATCGCCGGTTTCGCGAACGTGTGGCTCCACGTCGACTGGGATCAGGTCTGGCCTTTGGCGCTGATCGCCCTGGGTACGGTGATCGTCGTCGCGACGGTCCGGCCGCGAAGCTGAACGGCGGGGCCATCGGGGAGATCGCACGCCGTCCGCAACTCCATTGACAGGCATCCCCGTCGAGGTGCAGGCTGCGAGTCGCGGTCGACATTCGTCGGATGCGATAGCTCACACGCGGCTCGCAGAAATGGTCGATCCGGCCCTCGTCACAGGGCCGATCGACCCGTCCTGCTCGCGTGCCTTCCGGCGCATGATCGCCTGGGCCCGCAGTCCACGCCGATCCGACGTGGCGAGTGGCTCACAGAAGATGGAGGATCGGGATGTCAGCCCTTCGAGCCCTGGCGACGCCATTGGGAGTGGCCGCCGCCGTCCTGCTGTTCCTGCTCGTCAACCCCTGGCTCGTGCTCGACGGAACGGTTCGACAGATCGTCACTGTCGCCTTCTGGGTGGTCTTCCTCGTGTTGCTGATCGCGTTCTTCGAGGATCGAAAGGACCCGGATAGCGCCGAGGTCGAGGTCGAGGGCCCTCGTTTCGTGCGCTTCCTCTTCAACAACACCAGGGCGGGGCTCTTCTGGCTGCCGATCCGGCTGTTCGTCGGATTCTCATGGCTCGAGGCCGGATGGCACAAGTTCACCGACCCCGAGTGGATGCAGGGCGGAGCTGCCCTGCGCTCGTACTGGGAGCGGGCTGCGTCGATCCCGGAACAGGGTCGACCGCCGATCACCTACGAGTGGTACCGCGACTTCATCAACACGCTCCTCGCCGGCGGCCACGAGAGTTGGTTTGCGGTGCTTGTGACCTTCGGCGAGCTTGCCGTCGGGATCGGCTTGATCCTTGGCGCGCTCACCGGTGTCGCGGCCTTCTTCGGGGCCTTGATGAACATGTCGTTCCTGTTGGCGGGCTCGGCGTCGACGAACCCGATCATGTTCATCCTCGCCGTGGGCCTGATGCTGGCGTGGCGGGTGGCTGGCTATTACGGGCTCGATCGCTACCTGCTGCCTCGATTGGGTACGCCGTGGCGGCGGACCGTCGGCGTTCGTCCCGGAACTGGTGCTCCGGAGGCGGCGAGCAGCAGCTGACCGGCAACCGGCCGGGACGCCCCTGCGTGCCGGCCGGCTGACCCAACGCGACCGCAACGGCGGCGACCGAGCCTCGGCACCCCGTTGCGGCCCCCGTCCTGAGGACGGTCCACACACTGGCGAGGTCGCGAACTCGCGGCAATCCTGTGACTCGCCTGGGCGTGGTGACCGCACGCCTGGTCGTCGCTTGGCTTCTGCACCTGCGCGCACTCGCGTTGCCAGGCCGCTGACCCGGCCTTCCCTCCTGGCCCCGACAGAGCGGGGGGCCATTCGGCCCCCGGCGGGAGTCCATTTGCCCGTCAAATGGGTCGGCATGGCCCCTGAGCCGGACCGAGGCTGTCCCCGACGCTGCCTTCACACAACCAAAGGGAAAGTCAGGAAGGATAGACATCAATGAACGGTCGGTTGAAGGTCATCGGGGTCATGCTCGCGGTCTTCGGACTCGCTTTCATCGCGGGCGGTGGGTACGCGTATTACAAGACGGACCAGGGAGCCAAGTCGCTGCAGGCGTTCAGCGCCGCGCAGAACGTCAAGCTCAGCTACAACGAAGCCGGTCAGCTGGTCGACCGTGGTGAGGTCGAGGGCGCTCAGGCGATCATGTCGCTGCTGGTCAACGACTGGGGCTACGCGGTCAACGCGGCGGAACTCGACCCGAACGACCCGCTG
Source organism: uncultured Anaerolineaceae bacterium (assembly GCA_964522905.1). Classification (GTDB taxonomy): domain Bacteria; phylum Chloroflexota; class Limnocylindria; order Limnocylindrales; family CSP1-4; genus SPCO01. The sequence goes on along the minus strand of CAZFXH010000340.1, from coordinate 28,925 downwards.
GTCAATACCGCCAGCGAGTACATGTACCAGATGGCTGTGGTCAGCTATCACACCCTGCACGGGTCCGCGACGGTCGTCCTCGACGAGGACGTCACGATGGAGGACGGCACGGTCGTCACCGCCGGCACCTATGAGTTCCAGAATGACGGCCGATACTGGACCGGCTTCGACCGCTCCGACCCGATCGAGGGTGCGGCCCGCGAGCAGATCTGGTCCGGCACGGCACACGCGCTCATCGGCGAGCTTGGTGTCGGCACCGTGACCGCCTCGACCCTCCAGGTCGGCGTGGGCATCGCCGCCTTCATGGCCGGCATCGGCGCCACGCTCCTCCTCACCGGGCTCGGCCTCGTGTGGGCGACCCGAGCCGCGACCGAGCGTGTCAAGGCTCCGGCCCTTCGGCCGGCGGCGCTCACCTCCTAACCCCACTCAGCCGGGTTCCACCCGGTGATCCAGCCACACCTCCGAATGCGCCGGGCCCCCCAGCCCGGCGCTTCGGCATGGGCGGCGGCCTTGTTCCCGACTGTCCACGAGCGTGAGACGAGGTAGCTCGGTCCGGGCCGATCGCGGTCGGGGTTCGTGACCAATGGATGGGTGAGCAGGGCCATTCGGCCTTCGCACGCCCGTGCCGTCCAGAAGACACTTGTGCTCGAGGATGTGGCTGCCGCGGGCGAACTTACCCCCGGTAACCGACGGAGCGGGGAGGAAGGAACGCTGATGTTGATCGCCGATCCCAGTGCGACCCTGGAACGCAAGGTTCGAGACCGCGTTCGCGATGATGAAACCCATCGACGGGTCGCCAAGGTGCTCACCGAGGTCGCGGTTGCGGCCATCCACCCGGCGCGCCACCTGGGTATCGGTCGTGCCGAGACCGGCGGCATGCTCGAGGAGCCCGTCGAGCGCGCAACCCAGGCGGCGGTCGAGACGCTCATCGCCCACCTCGAAGATCTCGTGGAGTCGCTCCCGCGCCCGACCATCGAGCAGCTCGCCAACGAACAGCTCGCAGCCGAGTTCGGCATCGAATAAACCTCGAAGGTTCCGGCTACCGTGGTGGCCATGAAGATCGTCACTGCAGCCGAGGCCGTTTCGGGGATCCGCTCACTCGAACAGGTCTACATCCACTGCGCCGCGGCGGCCCCGTCGGTACTGCTCGACGCGCTTGTCGCTCGAGCGAGCGAGCTCGAAGATGTCGGGGTGGTCCATCTCCACATCGAAGGCCCGGGACCGCACCTTGCGCCGGAGATGGCGAGGCACTTCCGTCACCGAGCGTTGTTCATCGGTCCGAACGCTCGCGCCGCCGTGAATGAGGGGCGCGCCGACTATGTCCCGGTCTTCCTGTCGGACGTTCCCAGGCTGTTCACATCGGGGGTCTTGCCTCTCGACGCGGTGTTCGTGAATGCCACGCCACCGGACCGCCACGGCTTCTGTTCGCTCGGGACCAGCGTCGAGGCGATGCATGCTGCGATCCGATCCGCGAGGACGGTGATCGTCCAGTTCAACCGCTCGATGCCACGCACCCTCGGCGATAGTTTCATCCACGTGAACGAGATCGATCTGGCCGTCGAAGTCGACGTGCCCCCATACGCCTACGAGATCGGTCCCATCGGCGACGTCGAGCGCAGGATCGGGGAGTTCGTCGCGGACCTCGTTCCCGATGGTGCCACGCTGCAACTCGGCATCGGAGTGATCCCGGCGGCAACCGCGCTCGCCCTGCGCGACAAGCGCGATCTGGGGATCCATACGGAGATGTTTACCGATTCCGTGGTCGACCTCGTCGAAGCCGGGGTCGTCAACGGGTCACGCAAGGAGCGCAACCGGGGCAAGATCGTGACCGCCTTCGCCATGGGCTCCCAACGGCTGTACGACTTCATCCACGACAACCCGATGGTCGAGATGCGCCCGGTCGACTTCACGAACGACACCCAGGTGATCCGCTCGTTCGACCGGATGGTCGCCATCAACTCGGCGATCGAGGTCGACCTGACCGGGCAGGTCGTCGCGGACTCGATCGGCCACCGGCTGTACTCCGGCGTAGGTGGGCAGATGGATTTCGTGCGTGGGGCCGGCCTTGCGGCGGAAGGACGCGCGGTCATCGCCATGCCCTCGACCGGCGCTGGGGGCACCATGTCGAGGATCACCGCGTCACTGAAAGAGGGCGCCGGGGTCGTCACGACTCGCGCCCACGTCCGCACGGTGGTCACCGAGTGGGGCGTCGCCGACCTGTTCGGGATGAGCACTCGTGAGCGCGCCAAGGCACTCATCTCGATCGCCCACCCCGACTTCCGCGACCAGCTCAGAGCTGAGGCGCAGCGCACCCGGCTCACATAGGGCCCTCGACAGGCCCTCAGCGGCCCTCCTCGTTCCAGCCCTGCCGACTTGCCAGTCGCACGAGCGCCGTCCGGCTCGCAACGTCGTACCGGTCAAACAGGCGCCGCAACTGGCTCTCGACCGTCTTGACCCGCAACGACAGCCGCTCCGCGATCTCGGCGTTCGACAGCCCCTCGGTAACGAGCGCGATGATCTCGAGCTCTCGCGGGGTCGGCACCCGGAGCGCATCGCTGGCGGCCTGTCGAGCGGCCGCCGGGAAGACGGTCCCGCCCGCCGCAACGGCCTTCACGGCGCCGAGGATCTGCTCGACCGTGGCCATCTTCGAGAGATACCCCTTCGCCCCCAGCTCTACCGCCCGCACGTGATAACTCGGGTACCAGTACGCGCTCAGGATGATGAAGGCGGGCCCGGGGCGGTGCCTCCGGATCAGCTCGAAGCCGTCGCCGTCTTCCGCGAGGCGGATATCGCACAGGACGATGTCCGGGGACTCGTGCTCGATGAGCGTGCTCGCCGACGGCACATCGCGGGCCGTGCCGACGACGGTCACCTCGGGCGATTCCTGGATCAGGGCGGCGAGTCCGTCGGCGATGGCGGGGTGGTCCTCGACGATCGCGACGCGAATCACGGCCGGCACCCGGTCAACCACAACGGACTCACCACGGACCCCTCGACTCGTCGATCCTCGTCATCGACACCCCCGCCGTCGACAGAACTGGCGCGCTCGCTTGCAGGATACCGCGAAGGCGTCGCCACGATCACGGCGCCCCGGAATGGACCCGAGGAACCTGTTCCACGACCCGGACCCCGGGGTGGCGCACGTTCAGCCGACGCTGGGCCGCCGACCTCGGCTGCGTGGACTCGGGCGAGCCGCCACCGGCAGCCGCACGGTCATGACCAAACCCTTGCCGACCCGCGACGTGGCCTCGATCTCGCCCTGGTGGGCCGTCACGATCTCGCGGGCGACGTAGAGGCCAAGACCCAGACCAGGCGCTCGATGCGGATGTCCCAGCCGCGTGTAGGCGTCGAACATCGTGCGGATCTCCTCGCCCGACATCCCCGGCCCGTGATCGCGGACGGCCACCACCGCTTGCGCATCCGACTGCTTGACCGTGACCTCGATCGTCTCCGACTCGGGCGCATGGTCCATGGCGTTCGCCAGCAGGTTGAGGAAGACCTGCTCGAGGCGGCCCGGGTCCGCACGAACGTAGACAGGCTTGGCTCCGGCTTTCACGCGGATCGGTGGAGCCTTGGGCAGGACCTGGGCGACCTCCACGGCCGATCGGACGACCGCCGCGAGATCGACGACCTCGACGAGCAACTCGAGCCGACCGGTCTGGATCCGGCTCACGTCGAGGAGGCGCTCGATGAGGGTGCCCATTCGACGCGTCTGGGCGAGGGCCCGGGCCGCGTAGGTCGCGGCCTTGTCGACGTCGCCGGCGGCAAGGTTCCGGTCCACGAGCTGCAGGTAGTTGTGGAGCGCGGCCGTGGGCGTTTTCAACTCGTGCCCGGCGGCCGCCATGAGCCGCTCCAGGCTCAGGCGCATCGTGCGCTCGGACACGTCCCGGATGGCGATGACCCCGCCCCACGTCCGGTCCTCGCTGGTGAGCGGTTCGGTCACCGCCTCGAACCAGCGCCGCGAACCGTCGGGGTCGCTCAGGGCGAACTCCATCCGGAACCGCTCGCCTCGGGCGGCGCGCTGCTGCGGCCAATCGGCCTTCGGCAACGGAAGCCCGGCGAGATCCTCGGGCCGGATCTTGGCTTCGGGTCCGCCAAACAGCCTGTCGTAGGCCGGGTTGGTGGCGACGGTGCGGCCGGCATGATCCACGGCCACCACGGCATCGCCCAGGCTCGCGAGGACCGATTCGAGGCGGCTGTGCTCCTCCTCCCGGTGCTGCTTCTGCTCCTCGAGGGCGACCGATTGCAGGCGGAGCTCCTCGGTTCGCGCACCGAGGTCCTCATTGGCGATGCGCAATTCCTCGACGCTCGCCGTCAGCTCCTCGTTGAGCGTTTCCAGCTCCTCGTTCGTCGCCTGGAATTCCTCGTTGAGGGTCTCGACCTCTTCGCGCCCCGACTGGGCCTCTTCGCTCGCCTGGAGCATGGATTGGTTGCTGTTCCGAAGCTCCGCCACCAGGGCTGTCAGCTCTTCATTGGCCTGCTGCAACCGCCGGTTGACGAGCGTCGCGCGATCCAGCCGGCGCTCGGCCTGGACGCCTGCACGGCGCTCCTGCTCGGCTCGGCTGACGTCCGTCAGCTCGATGACCACGCCGTCGACGGTGCCGGCCTTGGTGTCCGGGCGGACCACCGTCTCGATGTATCGGGGTCCCTTCGCGGATACGTCGGTCGCTTCGACTTCGAACACGGACGTCGTGGTCCTCCCGCGGAGGGCGGCATCGATCGCGGTCCGGATCGCGGTCGATGGCAGGGACTCGGCGAGGTGGACGAAATCCTGGTCGAATGCCAGGCCGTGGATCCCGAGCATGCGGCGAGCCGCCGTGTTGATCCGGACGATGTAGTAGCGGCTATCGACGACGACGATACCGAGGCCCAGATCGATCAGCAGCTTCTCGGCCGCTTCGGTCGAGTCGGCCGAGACCTGGACGTCCCGCCGGGTTGACCGGATCGCAGCGTGGAGATGGGGCTCGCGCTCGCGCGGCGGTCGTGGCGGTTTGACCTGGGCGAGCGGCAACTTCGTCTTTCCGTGGGCGCGGCGGTAGATCCGCAGCCGGGCCTGATCCTCGACGAACAGACCCGGCATCGCGGCCACGGTCTCGGAGGGCCCCAACACGAGCCGGCCACCGTCGCGCAGCGAGAACCCGAATGTCTCGAGCGCCGCGCGCTGCATCGGCACGGTGAAGTAGATGAGGACGTTCCGGCACAGGATGAGGTCGATACGGGGGAACGGCGCACGCGCTCCGAGGTCGTGCTCGCCGAAGGTCATCATGGACCGGATCGATTTCGCGACCTCGTATCCGCCGTCGGATCTCACGCAATAGCGATCCCGGATATCCGGCGGCACCTTCTGCAGCGCGGACGCCGGATATACGCCACGTCGGGCGAACGCGATGGCGGCACTGTCGAGATCGGTCGCGAACACACGCACGTCAACGGCGAGCCGCTCGGGACCCAGCGCCTCCGCCAGGACGATCGCGAGGGAATACGCCTCCTCCCCGGTGGAGCAGCCGGCCGACCAGACCCGAAGCTGGCGGCCGTCGGCCAACGCCTCCTCGATGAGCGCTGGGAGCGTCTCCTCGCGGAGGTGCTGGAACACCTTCGGATCGCGGAAGAACTCGGTCACCTTGATCAAGAGGCTGCTGACGAGCCTGGTGTATTCATCGCGGTCGTTCTCCACCAACTCGGCGTAGTCCGAGAGCGACGTCTGCCTGGTCGCCACCATCCGGCCGCGCAGCCGGCGGATGATCGTGGCGGTCTTGTACGTACTGAAATCGATGCCGCTCCGCTCCCGGATCCGGTCGAGCACGGCCGCGAGGTCGCGGCCCTCGCGTCCCTTCGGGGCCACCCCGCCGGATGCGAGGAGCCCGCTGACGACGTCTGCGATCGATTCGAGATCGGCCGTTTCGTCGACGAGTGATGGCGAGATCGAGCCGGGCATCGACGGGAAGAGGGCCGTGGCCGGATTTTCGACGACGACAGTGCCACCAGCCTGTTTGACGTGCCACGCCCCGGCTGATCCGTCACTGCCGGACCCCGTGAGGATGACCGCCACGAGCCCGGATCCGAACGCGGCGGCCGCCGTCTCGAGGAGCAGATCCACCGACGGCGCAACGCTGCCGCGTTTGGCAGGTCGAAGACGCAGCTCGCCGCCGACGATCTCGACCAGGCGGTTCGACGGGACGACGTAGATGACCCCGCCCTCGAGCGACGCGCGGTCCTCGACGACCTTGATCGGCAGGGTGGCGTGCCGGGACAGGATCTCGCCGAGGTGACTCGGGCGGCGGGGATCCAGGTGCTGGGCGATGACCACCGGTGCCGGGAAATCGGGGGGAAGACGGCCGACCACGCTCGACAGCGCCTCGATGCCACCGGCCGAGGAACCGATGACGACTAGCTGCGATTCGGTGGCCGACTGCGTCCCCACGATGCCGCATTCTAGGCGGTCCGTCGCTCGCAACGGAGGATTTCGGACGTTTCCCGAGCCATGCGAAACAGGGCGAGTTTCCATCCTAGTTGCCGCGTGTGTTCCAACCTATCGTTCACGATGAGCGAAGGCGAATGTGATCTCCTCCTCCCCTCTCGGCAGTGGCGAAATCTGGGACCGTCTCGGCCGGCTGGAATGATCCTCGCCTTTGATCGCGACGAACGGCTCGGCCCCCGCCGGGCCGTTTCGTCTGGGCCCCGAGGACGCCATCCCCTCCGGCACCCTCGGGGCCTCCCGATGCGGTCGTCTGGCGCACCCGGGCGTCGTGGGAGGCGTGAAATCACCCTCGTCCAAGTGCGTGATTTCATCCTCACGTTGCGCTGGGTCAACGCGGCATCGTGTGTAGGCAGATCAGGTGGGTCGACCGAGTGCCCTTCCCCAACGGGAAGACAGTCCTCATCTGGATTGCAAGCCCCTCGCCGCGGGGACCGAAACCAGACGGCGAGGGGCTTCACCACGTCCCCCCGGGCGTGGCCCCTGAGACGTGCGGTTCAGCGCTGGCGGACGGCCACCGGGTTCAGCGTCAGGACGATCACGCGCTCGGGCTCGGGCGCTCCCGTGCGGCGGAACGATGCCACGACGCCGAGGATCGCGTGTGGAGCGTGGAGACGCCGGCGGGTCGGGACGGCTGGAAGGTCGACAACCGCCGCGCGAGCCAGCTCCGGATCGGCGATGGACGAGCGCGGTCGGATGCGGATCGGATTCATCAGTCGAGTGCCTACCTGAGAGCTAGTTGCTATGCGGCTGAAATGTAACGCGTCCGTTGACTTCGTGCCTACGGCCGGTGGGTCAGTCGGCGCTAGTACTATCGGGCTACTCGAACGGGATTCTGGTGACCCCCTGCTATCGTTCCGGGGTGGAGGCCGCCCTGATCGATCCTCGGTCGGACGCGCCCGACGGGGAGCCGTCCGGCGTGGTGGCGCCGGTGCACGCCCGATGGCTCGGTCAACTGGATTACCCTGCCGCGCACGTCCTGCAGAAGCGGCTCGTCGACGAGCGGGTCGCCGGGACGATCGAGGACCAACTCCTGCTCCTGGAGCATCCGGCCGTCCTGACCCTCGGTCGCCAGTCGGATCCCGCCCACATCCTCGCGAGCGACGAGGACCTCGCAGCTCGCGGCATCGCCGTCGAGCGGACGGAGCGCGGCGGCGAGGTCACCTACCACGGCCCTGGTCAGCTCGTGGCGTACCCGATCATCCGCCTGCACGAGCGCGGGTTGCTGGTGCGCCCGCTCGTGCGTGCGCTCGAGTCCGCCCTCGTTGCGACCTGTGCGGCCCACGGCGTCGTCGCGGGCCGGCGTGACGGCCATCCCGGGTGCTGGTGCGATCCGGAGGGTCCCGCCCCGCGCAAGATCGGGGCCCTGGGCCTGCGTATCGAGCGCGGGGTCAGCTATCACGGCATCGCGCTCAACATCTCCGTCGACCTCGCCGATTTCGAGCTCATCGACGCTTGCGGCATGCCCGGCGTCACGTCAACGTCGATCGCGCAGGAGCGAGGCGAGCCGACCGAAAGGCCGACGACCGCATCCGTGGAGCGCGCCGCCCCGATCTTCGCCCGGGCCTTCGCGTCGGCCATCGGCGCGCCACTCGCGATGGCGGGCTGAACGCGTGGCGAGCGGCCTGTTCGAGCTGCGCAAGGATCCGATCACGGGTTGGTGGGTCGCCACGATCGTGGACCGCGCGTTCCATCGCGATCGCTTCGCCCGAGCGGCGGAGCCCGTCGATGACAAGATGTTCGGTTGCGCGAACTGCTCCAGCCCTGCCGGCGAGGGCGTTCGAACGCGGATGCTCAAGGACTTCGCCTTCCACGTCATCGGGACGGACATCGAGGCGCGCGAGCTCGATCGAGACCACGGTCTTGCCCAGGTCTCGCTCGCCCAGGCGCGCGCGACGGGGAGCTGGCGGACGGTCATCGCGCCACCCGGCGAGCACCGACCGCTCCACGCCGTGGGAACGGAGCTGATCGAAGCCCTCGTCACGGGCGCTCGCGACGCCCTCGCGGAAGCGCGGGCGACCGGCCAGACCGAGTACCTCACGGTCGTCCAGAACTGGGGCGCCCAGGCGGGCGCGCGGACGAACCACTTGTGCCTCGACTTGTACGACCTCCCGCAGATCCCGCACCGCATCGCCGAGGAGCTGGGTGGGGCAGCACGCTTCGTGATCCGCGAGGGGGAGTGCCCGTTCTGCCGCCTCGTCCGCGACGAGTCGCGCCGAGCGGACCGGCTCGTGTGGGAGGACAACGACAGCGTCGCGTTCGCGCCCTACGCGTCCCGGTCCTCGTTTGAGATCTGGATCGTGCCACGCCGCCACGACGCGGACTTCGGGCGGGCGACGGCCGCCGACATCGGGGCGACGGCCGAAGCGTTGCGCCACGTGCTCGGACGGCTGGCGACCACGCTCGACGGGCCACCGTACAACCTCGTGCTGCACACGGCGCCACTACGCGAACAGGTCGACGGCACATACCACTGGCATTGGGAGATCCACCCACGGCTGCGCGAGATCGCCGGCCTCGAGCTGGGAACCGGGTTGCCGGTGAATCCCGTCTCGCCGGAGGACGCGGTGGAGGAATTGCTGGGCCGCAGCGGTCCGGAGGGAGGTGGATCGGGTTGATGCGCGCCGTGCCCGAGCGCACCACCGGGCGTCACATCGGGGGTGGGCGCCTCGTCTTTGGGCCATCGAGCGTGCGCCCCCTGTCGGCCGCGTTCCCCGACCTCGCCCGCACGGAGTCCCTGTGGTATTCGACGAACCAGCCCGACTTCGCGATCCGCTCGGCCGCCCCATCGCCGCCCGCACCTACCGGGGCCGGCCGATGAGTGGCGCCTGGGATCGCGACGAGGCGGGGGCCTTCGTCGAGACCCTGTTCGCCAAGCACCACGGCGAGATCTATGCCTACCTGATGCGGATGATGCGCGATCCGGAGGTGGCCGCCGACATGACCCAGGACGCGTTCGTCAAGGCCTACAAGAACTACGCCAGCCTCGAGAAGCCGGAGAACGCCCGGGCGTGGCTGTACCAGATCGCACACCGGGTCGCGCTCGACGAGATCCGCCGCCGCAAGATCATCCGGTTCCTCCCCTGGACGGGTGAATCGATGGGATCCGCGCCGTCGGCAGAGCACCTGGTCATGGAAGCCCGCCTATCGGGCGATATGCAGCGCGCGCTCGCCCGCATCCCCGAGCGCCAGCGTGCCGCGCTCCTCCTGGCCGAGCTGCACGACCTGACCGGCCTCGAACTCGCCGCGGCGCTCGGCGTCAGCCATGTGGCGGCCCGGGCGCTCCTGACCCGGGCCCGCGAGAGCCTGCGCCAGGCCCTTGCCGCCGAGAGGGAGGTCGAGGCCACCGCCGAGGCGAACCGGGACCGCGGCTCGACCGCCCGGGTGGACCGGTGAAGCGTTTCGGGCGCGTCGCGCGTCGGCCCGATCACTGGGGTTCGCCGCACGAGCGCGCGCGGCTGCGGCTCGCCGAGCGGATGGCGGGCGATCTCGGCGCCGATGAGACGGCCTGGCTCGGGGAACACCTCGCGGACTGTCCCTCGTGTACGAGTGTCGCGGCGCAGTTCGCGGCCGACCGCCTCGCGCTGCGCGCCCTGCGCGACGCGCCCCCGCAGCCGCCGCGCGACCTGTGGGCGCGAACCGCGGCCGCGATCGAGCAGGAGTCGCGTGGCGGGCATTCGGCCACTGCCGGCGCCACGCAGCGCGGATCCCGGCTCCCGCTCGGTGCCCTCTCGGGCCTCGCCGTGATCGCGGTCGTGATCGGCGTCAGCGCGCTGTCTCCGAACTTCCTCATGCAGCCCCAGTCGGCCCAGCCCGAGGAGACCCTCCCGGGATCCACCACCAACGGTGTCGCCAGCGCCCCCGCGGGTGCCCAGGCGACACCGTTCGCCGTCGGCGCGGGCCCGGTCGCGTGGGTCGACAAGGGAGCAGACGGAGCTCTCGGCTACAACAACGCATCCGTGGACGAGGTCTGCCCCGCAGAAGGGACGTCGAACTGCCCTGCGCTCGAGGGGTCCCACCAGCAGCGTGTGACCTTCGAGTCTGAACCGCGCTCGATCATCGGCTCGCCCAATGACGGCAAGGCCGTGCTGATCGCCGACGATGGAGCCGGGGGCGACCAGTTGCTGCTGGTGGATCTGCCCGGGCCCACCCCGACCCCCGCGCCCATCTCCGAGACGCCCGTTCCCACCCCGCCGATGTCGACGGCCCCGTCCGGGGCGCCCGTGGCAACAGCGTCCGTCCAAAGGACCGCCACGTCCAGCCCGCCGCCGGCGTCGGCCGCGGCCCCGACGGCGACCCCCATCGAGCCCGCCGCGAGCGACACGGCCGGCGGCGAGCCATTCGCGACGCCGCTCCTCCCGTCGCCAAGCCTCTCGCCGGCGCCCTCGACGGCGGCCAGCCTGGCCATCGCCAGCGACATCGAGCTCGTCGGCCAATCAGCGGCATTCTCAACGGATGGCATGTGGTTCGCGTTCACCGCCCGGCCGAGCGATGGATCGCGTGGCCCCGATATCTACGTCTGGCGCGTCGGCGACCTGTCCGCTCGGGCGATCACGACCGATGGGTCGACCGTGTTCGGGTCGTGGGACGGTGATCAGATCATCGCGAGTCGCCCGGATGCGACCACGTCGACCGAGGGAGCGGTCGCGCCGGTCACCGTCAGGATCGATCCCGCGAGCGCCGCGGAGTCGCCGGCCGGTGACGTGTGGCGGCCCGTCGTCGATCCGACCCGCAAACGGGCGATCGGCTGGACGGGCTCCATCGTGCAGTCGGCGGACGGAGCGACCTGGACGCCCGACCGCGGCAAGCTGGAATTGCACCCCTGGACCGCCCAGGGCGCGCGGCCCCAGGGCGCGGGCCAGACCCGCGACGCCCTGGTCATCGCCGACTCGGCCACGGGCGGATTCGATGTCCGCTGGGACGACAGCGGTGAGTGGGTCGCCGTCTGGGTGGCCGACGAAGTCGATCCCAGTGTCGGGCGGCTCAGCCTGTACCGCGTGAACGCCGGTCGCGGGGAGCTCGAGAGCCCCGATCACGCCCCGACCGGCGTCCCGGCACTCCCCGGCTTCTCGATCGGCGAAGGTCGGCTCGCATGGGCGACCCCGCCCGGGCAGGACGGCGAAGGGAGCCGGATCCAGATCGTCGCCTGGAGCGGCGATGGCGTGGGCAGCGTGGAGAGCGCACCGGGCCAGGATCTCGTCGTCATCCGCTGAGATCCCCCGCCGACACGGCGGGCGTGCAAACGGGCCCATATCGTCGTATCGTTCCCCGCCTATCGTGCGACCCAGATGGTTGGTCGTGGGGTCGGTGCTCACTGCCGCCCTCGCCCTGGCCGCGCTGCCGGGTCTCGCAGGCTCCCGCGTCCCGTACGCCATGGAGCCCGTACCGGCCGTCGCGTTCCAGTCGCTCCCGGTCCCCGCGTCTGATCCGTCGTCCGCCCTGTCGATCGCGGGGCTCGACGGTGGCTTCCTGTCGGCGGGCTTCGTCCACGAGGCAGCGCCCTTCATCGAGCCGGGTGAAGCGCCCGAGTCCGGGCCCTCGGCACGGGCCCGTGTCCAGCAGCCCACCCCCGACTCGCGCTCGAGCCGCAAGCCACCCAAATACACCCTCCGCGGCGAGGCCACGTTCTACGACAACGGCACCACGGCGATGCGCCTGCCCCGCGGCACGATCGTGATCATCTGCGGTGGCGGCGGCTGCATCGAGCGCGTGGTGAACGATTACGGACCGCAGAAGCCGTCCCGGATCGTGGACCTGTACCGTCCGGACTTCTTCGACATCTGCGGCTGCCCGTGGTGGAGCGGGGTGGTGGACGTCACGGTCTACGTCTACTGAACCTCTGCGCCCCGCTGTATCCTTCGCACTGACCCTTCGGCCGCGGCCCCGTGAGGCCGCCCGTGTGGCCCAGTGAGGCCGGAAGGAGCGAGTGACCGGACGCCGGATCATGACCGCCGACGAGATCCGCCGCGCGACGATCCGCCTTTCCCATGAGATCGTCGAGAAGCAGGCGGGCACCGACGGCCTGCTGCTCATCGGCATCCAGCGTCGCGGCGTGCCCCTCGCCAGGCGGATCGCCGCCGCCATCCTGGAGAACGAGGGCGCCGCGGTGCCGGTCGGGGCGCTCGACATCACCTTCTATCGCGACGACCTTTCGCTGGTCGCCCAGCACCCGGTCGTCAAGGGCACCGAGCTGCCAGCGGGCATCGACGGGCGGACCGTGGTCCTCGTCGACGACGTGCTGTACACCGGCCGGACGATCCGCGCCGCCATGGACGCCCTCGTCGATTTCGGGCGCCCGCAGGCGATCCGCCTGGCCGTGCTGGTCGACCGCGGACACCGCGAGCTGCCGATCCGGGCCGACCACGTGGGCAAGAACGTACCGACCTCGCGCGAAGAGCTGGTCCGCGTCCATCTCGAGGAGACCGACGGCGAGGACGGGGTCGAGATCGAGCGTATCGTCGACGTCCCGGAGCCCGTCGGGGCGGGCGAGCCGGTCGGGTGAGCTCCGTGATCGACGAGGCTGCGACGACCGAGGTGGTCGTCCCATCCGTCGATGTGGCGCCCGAGAGCCAGCCCGTCGGCTGGCGACACCGCCACCTCCTCGACGTCGACAGTCTGACCGCCGTCGATCTCGACCTCGTCATGCGAACCGCCGATGCGATGCGCGAGGTCCTCGCCCGGCCGATCGCCAAGGTGCCGGCGCTACGCGGGCGGAACGTGACGATCCTGTTCTACGAGGCTTCGACGCGGACGCGCGTGTCCTTCGAGGTCGCGGCGAAGAACCTGTCTGCCGATGTGGTCAACATCGCGGCCGCGACCTCGTCTGTGACCAAAGGCGAGTCGCTCGTCGACACGGTCCGGACCGTCGAGGCCCTGGGGGCGCAGATGCTGGTCATCCGCCACGCCGTGTCGGGCGCGCCGTACCTCGCGGCCGAGATCTTCAGCGGCTCCGTCCTCAACGGCGGCGACGGCTGGCATGCCCACCCGACACAGGCCCTCCTGGACCTCTACACGATGCGCTCGCGGCTCGATGGGGGATCCGTGGCCGGGCGGAAGGTCGTGATCCTGGGCGACGTGCTCCACTCGCGGGTGGCGCGTTCCAACATCTGGGCTCTGACGGCGGCCGGGGCCGACCTGTGGCTGTGCGGTCCGCCGACCCTATTGCGCGGTTTCGAGGCCTGGGCCGGGAGGGGCGCCGCGGCCGGACGGCGGTTCCACGTGACCTCGTCGGTGGAGGACGCGCTCCGGGATGCGGACGTCGTGATGGCCCTGCGGATCCAGCGTGAGCGGATGGCCTCGGGGTTGCTGCCCTCGCTGCGCGAGTACGCGGCTCGCTACGGCCTGACCGCGGCACGGCTGGCGCTCGCGAAGCCCGGGGCGCTCGTGATGCACCCAGGGCCGATGAACGAGGGCGTCGAGATCGCCGCGGACGTGGCTGCGGGTCCGCAGTCGGTCATCACCGATCAGGTGACGAACGGCGTGGCGATCCGGATGGCGCTGCTGTACCTGCTCGCCGGGGTCGCGGGGGCGGGTAGCGCCGTCGGGTCGGGCCCGATCGCCTCGCCCGCCGCCTTTGGCGGGAACGCCTCGCCCGCCGCATGACCGACCTCGACATCGGGCGCGCCTGGATGGTGGATCCGGCCGCGGGGCGCGAAGGGCCCGGTGAGATCGTCGTCCGGGACGGGATCCTCGAGGCCGTGACATGGCTCGAACGCGAGGAGGCCGACGGCATCGACGCTGGTGGTGTCGTCGTGGCGCCCGGGTTCATCGATCTCCATATCCACCTGCGCGAACCCGGCAACGAGGATGCCGAGACCGTGGCGTCGGGACTCGCGGCGGCCGCCCGCGGCGGCTTCACGACCGTCTGCGCGATGCCGAACACGACGCCGACGCTCGACGAACCTGCCGTGCTGTCCGGGATCCGGGCGGCGGCTGCAGCCTCCGGTTCGCCCGTGGAGCTGCTGGCTTACGGGGCGGTGTCGACCGGACGGGCCGGCGAGACGCTCGCAGCACTCGGCGAGCTCGCGGACGCAGGCGTCGTGGGGTTCTCCGACGACGGTGCGCCGGTCCGCTCCGCATCGATCCTGCGCAACGCGCTCGCCTACGCGGGCGCGCTCGGGCTGCCGATCGTGGACCACCCCGAGGATGCGACCCTCACCGACGGCGCCGAGGCGAACGACGGGTTCGTCGCGACCGTCCTGGGACTGCGCGGGTGGCCGGTCGCAGCGGAGGAGGCGGCGGTCGGTCGGGACCTGGCGATCCTCGCCGACGTCGTGCGGGACGTCCCGGGAGCGCGACTGCATCTGACCCATGTATCCACGGCGGCGGCATTGGAGCTCGTGCGCCGCGCCAAGGCGGCTGGCCTGCCCGTCACCTGCGACGTGACGCCACATCACCTCGCACTGACCGACGAGTGGGTCGCGGGCGCTCGCCGTTTCGCGTGGGAGGCCGGCGAGGACGGTGATCCGTGGCGGGACGGGGCATTGGTGGCGGCGCCGTACGCGTCATCGCTTCGCGTGAACCCGCCGCTCCGGACACCGGCCGACGTCATGGCCTGCCTGGCCGCCCTTGCCGACGGCACGGCCGACGCGATCGCGACGGACCACGCACCCCACACGGAGGTCGACAAGGCGGTCGAGTTCGGCATGGCCGCGAACGGGATCAGCGGCATCGAGACGGCGCTCGGGCTCGTGCTCGAGGCGGTCGACTCGGGCCATCTGACTCTGGCGCGGGCGCTCGCGGCCTTAACCGTCGGTCCGGCCGCGGTGCTTGGCCCACGGGCGCGTCGCAACGGCTCGGTAGGCCTCGTCGAAGGGGCGCCGGCGGACCTCGTCGTGTTCGATCGGTCGGAGCGCTGGACCGTCTCGGCGGAGGCGCTCGCGTCCCGCGGCAAGAATTCGCCGCTGCTCGGGATGGACCTTCCGGGCCGGGTCTTGCTGACGATGGCCGACGGTCGGGTCGCGTACGAGGCGCCGATAGACTGAACGTCAGTCGGGATCCGGGACTCGGGTCTCGGTGTACATGACGTCGACATCGGCTGGATCGACCTGCTGGGAGAACTTGAGCACGAGCTCGCGGCCGATCCCCATGGCATCGCAGGCGACCTGTTGCCCGCCGTCGACGACGATCCCGCGAAGATCGGCTGCGATCGTCACCGTCAGATCACCGTCGCAGATGCCGCCGGCCCAGCGCAACCGGTAGGCTCCTTCCCGATCACGGGCGAAACCGGCTCGATCACCTTCCTCGACGATGGTGACCGGCGGATCCGAGTCCCGAACCTCGCGCGCGGAGGTCAGTCGGCCGCTCAGGTCGACGACGGCGACGCGTGGCTGCGGTCGGCCCTCTCCGACCGGACTCCGCAGGACGATGACCGTCGCGCCGTCGGGCGGCCACGGAACTGGCGACGCGACAGGGAGCGTGCCGACCACCTGGGTCGCCACGTTGTCGGCGTCGATCTTGAAAAGCGTATCGGTGCCATCGACCAGGAGGTACGTGCCGAACTCGCCAGCCCCCGCGCGGGCCGTGCATCGGATGACGCAGCGGTCGAGGAGCCGGACGACCCATATCGCCCGCTGACCCTGCAGTCGAGCGAACACACCGATCGACGGCTCGACCCGTTGCAGCCCGAGCTCGCCATCGACCGCAACCATCGACAGGAACTCTGCGCCTCGGACGGTTTCGCTGACCGTCGCCGCCACCTCTGCCGCCGTCGATACAGCGCCGCCATCGACAAGATCGAGCGCGCTCGTCGGCACCGGCCTACCATCGGCAAAGGCGACGCGATCGACGACGAACCGATCGCGACAAAGGTCCACCTCGCCTGGGCAGGCGAATGACCGTCGGTCGTCGAAGTGGCCGACGACCACGAGTTCGATCGGCATGGCGGGTCCGACTGCCGGAAGATCTGGCGCCCAGGTTCGATCGAGGTCGTCGAGGTCGATCTGGAACGACGGGCCGCTCGGGTCGCGGCCCTCGAACCCGTCCCGGACGACGGTGACCAGCGACTGGGGCTCCTCCATGAGCACGGTCCAGGCATCCGGGCACACCGGCTGCACCGGGGACATCGCTGGCGTGTACGGGCAGGGCATCGGACCGATCGGGGAGAACCAGCCGCGAACGGCGAGTTCCCGATCGTTGACGCCGTTGTCGCGGGCCGCGATCGCGTCACCTACCCCGATGATCGGCATGCCCATGATGCTGGACGGAAGCGTCGCCGACGACATCGGCGTTCGATCGGTGCTTGGCCCGGCGGAAGGTGGTACGTCCGTCGATTCCGGGAGTCCGCGACCGGTTCGGAGCGGGCCCAGCATGGCGAGGCCGATCACGAACACGCCCACGATCGTTGCGGTGGTCAAGACCGGGGCGAATCGATGCCAACCCGCGGCCATCCGGCCATGTGAGCCGGCCCTGATGCCGGCGACGACTCGGCGAGTCATGTCCGTCGGCACGGGCTGGGCATTCGCGAGCGCTGCGAACGCCATCCCGAGTCGGTCGTCTCCCCAGCGGTCTGGCTCGTCTAGAGGACTCAACGGGCACGTCCTTCGGCATCGATCGCCGCTTGGAGCGCCTGACGGGCCGTGTGCAGACGCGACTTCACGGTCCCGATCGGGACGTCGAGGATCGCCGCGAGATCGGCCACGGGATAGCCCTCGAGATGGTGCAGCGCGAGGATGGATCGCTGCTCGATCGACAGGCGGCCAAGCGCCGTCTGAAGCGTCCCAGCATCGGCTTCCACGGGCGACGCCGTCGCGGGCAAGTCGGCCGCACCGCCGACGCGGCTGGCCGCGATCTCGCGAACGCCCCGGCGCCGGCGCGCCCGATGGGTCATGCGGGCGGCATTGACGGCCACGCGCTGGAGCCACGCGTCGAAGCGCTCGGGGTCGCGGAGCTTCCCGATCTGCCGCCACGCGGTCACGAAGGTGTCCTGGGCGGCGTCGCGGGCGTCCGCCTCGTCGGCGAGGATCGCGAATGAGAGGCGGTACACGGCATCCATTCGGGCGCGAACGATCTCCTCGAACGCGTCGAGGTCGCCGTGGCGGGCCCGGTCGACGAGCGACCGGTCGGTCGCGGGTGGGATCGGCTGCCTCCAGGAACCGCGCGTTCGACCACTTGATGCCGGCGGACAGCGCGAGGTTCAGTCTGCCCGCCAACCCGGCCCGCTTGCTGGACGTCGGCCAGCCGACACCTTGGCTCGCGGATGCAACGAAATGCGTCCTCGCAGCGTCACCGAACGTATCCAGAGGGGACCACATTTCATCCGGGGCATCCGGGGTCGAGCCCAGACTCGGCGCAGGAGACAGGACATGGACGTCAGCGATACGAGGCAAAGGTCAGGAGCAGGTCCCTCACGGCCGTCGGGCTGCCTCGCGCACGGCTGCCCCTGCCAGGACGCGCGGATCGTCTCGCATCGGCGCGCCCGGTTCTTCACGCATCTCGCGGTCGTCAACGGCGAGACGGCCGATCGGGTCATCCCACCGGAGCCTGACTGGTTCCTCCCGGCTTCCGCTGACCCCAATAGCACGCGACCGTAGTCGGAGGCTCCGCGGGCGGGCAGCAATCTGGCCTGGACGCGTCTCGCTGCTCGATCAGTGCGTTCAGTCGCGCCTCGTGCGGAGGTGTCTGTCGGCGGCGCGGACCGCGTGGCGGAGATCCTCGCTGGTCGAGGCACCAGCCCAGCCGACCATCAGCCGCACCGGCCACGTACTTCCGGACAGCCGCTTCTCGGCGGCTACTGTGATCCTTGCAGCGAGCATGGCCGCCCCGCTAGCGTCGGTCTCGAGCAGGAGGAGGCCAAATCGCGAGTTGGTCAGCCGCGTCATGCGGTCGGACCTGCGCGTGAGCGACGCGAGCATCTCGACGCAGGGAAGCACCAGCCGGTGTATGGCCGCTGGGCCCATCCGCGCGACCAGGGCATCGAGGCCGTCCAGCTCGGCCAGGACGACGGCGGTGGGTCGCCCGTACCGGTGTTGACGCTCAGCCTCTTCGGCGACGAGCGCCTCCCACAGTTGGCGATCGACGAGACCAGGGAGGGGTCCGCGGCTGGTGGAGGACCATGCCCAGCCGGTGGCCGCGGGCCGGCGAGTTCTGGAGGTCGGTGGGTCGGAGGAGCGGGTCAGCTCATCCTGCTTCCGCGGCGTCGGTTCGAGGACGACGGCAGGGGCGGGCATCTCGGCATCGCCTGCTCGGCGCGCTGTCGGCTCCACGCCCGCGCCGGGGCGAGCGTCCTGAGCCTCCTTGGCCTCGATCGATCGAACCAGCGCCTCCACAGCAGCTGCAGTCGCGGCAGGTTCAGGCCGAGGCTCGGTCATCGATCTCTCGACAGCAACGAAACTGGGGACCGCCTCCAGGGCGCCTTGGCTGGGGCGGCGAGCGGAGCACGCTGGAGCAGCTCCCGGGCGAAGCCCCGGTAGTCGCTGGTGCCGACACCGTCGGGTGCGAAGGCCGTGATGGGTTGTCGCGCTTCGGCGGCCTCCGCGAGCTTGATGCTCTCGCGGATGCGGGTGTTCGAGACCTCGGCCGGATAGTCGGCCTCGAGGGACTCGATGACCGCCCGAGCGTGGCGTGTCCGGGTCACGCGACATGGCAGGAGGCAGATTTCTGCGAGGCTCGGATTCAACGATCGCACAGCCGGCAACTCATCGATCACGGCGACAGCGCCGCTGAGTGCCATCGAGTGAGCTTCCACCGGGATGATCAGCTCCCGGACGCCCATCAGCACCCCGATCGAAAGGTACGACAGCGAGGGCGGACAGTCGACGATGACGAGATCCCAGCGAGGTGGCAACCGCTGGAGGGCCCGCGAGATGCCCACGCTGAGATCGCCCAGCATCGTCTTCTCGGCGACGACGAGCCAATGCGTCGAGGGCACGATCTGGAGCCTCGCCGTGTCGGTAGGGACGGCCAGCCGAGCGAGGTCGCCCGTCACGGTGAACGCTTCGCGCAGTCCCCGATCGGACCCCTCGCGGTCGAGCCAGTCCGACGCGCTGCCCTGCGGATCGACGTCGATCAAAAGGACCGAGCGTCCGAAGCCGGCCAACGCGGCGGCCGTGTTGACGGCCGTCGTCGTCTTGCCACTGCCTCCTTTGCGATTGATGACCGCGATCGTGCGCACGCGTCCCCCAAGCGATGGACCGTAGGCCTGGCAGGAGACGCCGATCCGCCGGCACTCCCTGGCGATCGTAACCGACGACGCTTGATATGGGGCTCGTCGCTCGGTCGCCCGAGAGTCCGATGGGAACCTTGGCGGGAACTGGGATGGGGCGCGCGAGGCGGCGCTCCGGTACGCTCCACCTCATGGGTTCACCAGGCTCCCTGAACGCCGACTACGAGCGCCGGCCGTTCTGGCAGGCCTCGATGACGCCGCTACCGGATCGGTCCGGCCGCGACCTCCCGGACTCGGCGGACGTCGTCGTGATCGGTGGCGGGTACGCGGGGATCAACGCCGCCCGGGAGCTGGCCCGGCGTGGGATCGCGGTGACGCTCCTGGAGACGCACACGCTGGGCTGGGGGGCGTCGACGCGTAACGGCGGTATCGTGCATGCCGGCTACAAATGGAGCGCCCGGCAGCTGATCCAGCGCTACGGCGACGAGACCGGCAAGGCCCTCTACCGCGAGACGCTCGACTCGTACGACCTCGTGAAGCGACTCATCGCCGAGGAGGCGATCGATTGCGACTTCCGGGAGGGCGGCCACCTCGAGCTCGCGTATGCGCCCTCGCACGTTCCCGAGCTCGAGCACGCGAGGGCGAGCCTGGCCTCGGTCGGGGTGAGCTCCACCGTCGTGCCTCGCGAGCGGATCCGCGAGGAGATCGGCACCGATGCCTACTACGGGGCGCTGGCGGTCGAGGGCAGCGGCCTGCTTCACCCCGGCCGGTACTTCGCGGGGCTGGCAGCGGCTGCGGCGCGCGCGGGCGCGGACCTGCACGAAGGGGTTCGTGCGCGGTCGATCCGGCGGCAGGCGGACGGCCGTTTCCTGGTCGAGACATCGCGCGGCGAGATCCTGGCAGGGGACGTCTTCGTGGCCACCAACGGCTACACGGACGGCGTCGTCCCGTCGCTGCGCCGCCGCATCATCCCGATCGGCTCGTTCATCATCGCGTCTGAGGTGCTGCCCGACGATCTCGCACACGAGCTCTCGCCCAAGGGCCGCGCCTTCTTCGACACGAAGAACTTCCTGTACTACTGGCACGTCTCGGCCGACCGCCGGATGGTCTTCGGCGGGCGCGCGTCATTTTTCCCGACCTCGATCGAGAAGACGGCGCGGATCCTCCATCGCGGGCTCCTGGAGGTCCACCCGCAGCTGGCCGACTACCGGATCGAGTACGCCTGGGGCGGGAACGTCGGCTTCACCTTCGACCGGATGCCGCACGTGGGGCGGACCGGGGACGGTGTTGCGTACGCGATGGGCTGCTGCGGCACGGGCGTGGCGTTGATGACCCACCTCGGGTCGCGGGTCGGGCAGTGGCTGGCCGGCGGGGAATCTCCGGCGTTGACACGCCTCAAGTTTCCCCTGGTGCCGGCTCCCTACGAAGGCCGGCCGTGGTTCCTGCCGTTCGCCGGGGAGTGGTTCCGGCTGCAGGACCGCCTGGCGGCACGATCGCGGCCGCGGCTCTAGCCTGGGACGGCTCCCGATCGTGGCTCGGACATGGCGAGCCGACGAAGCGTGTCGAGTAGGTGGTCGATATCCGCTTCGGTCGCGAGGTAGTTGACGATCCCCGCCCGCAGCCAGGTCGAGCCGCGCAGGCGGGTCGTCGTCAGCCAGCCATCGCCTGAGGATTCGAGGGCCGCCTGCAGCCGGTCCTGATGGGCATCGAGGTCGGCGCCTTGGAGCCCGGGTGGCCGGTGGCGGAAGCAGACGACCGATAGTTCCGGGACGGCGGGCAGGGCCTCGAAATCATCGGCCTCGGCGCAGCGCGCGGCGAGGTGGGCGGCGAGGTCATCGTTCGCCTCGATCAGCCGACCGAAGCCGCTCGTGCCGAGGTGCTTCCACGTCATCCACAGCTTGAGCGCACGCCAGCGGCGGGTGCCTTCGAAGCTGAGCTTGTAGAAGTTGAGCTGGTCGTCGTGGTCGTGGCCGTCACCCGCGGTCTCCTGTGCCTCCCCGCCGCGGTAGTACTCGGGGGCCCGGCCGCCGAAGACCGCCCCGAGCGCCCGGCCGTCGCGGACCAGCAGGCCGCCGATGTCGTACGCCTGGAAGAACCACTTGTGCGGGTCGACCGTGACCGAGTCGGCGCGCTCGAGGTCCGGCACGCGGTCCCGGTCTCGCTCCGAGAGCCGGGCACCCCCGCCGTAGGCCGCGTCCACGTGGAGCCACATGTCCTCGGCCGCGGCGACGTCCGCGAGCTCCCAGATCGAGTCGACCGAGCCCGTGTTCGTCGAGCCCGCGACCGCCGCGATCGCGAACGGCGTCAGGCCGGCGGCTCGGTCGCGCTGGGCCGCCGCCGCGACCGACGCCCCGCGCAGATGGAAGTCGTCGTCGGCGGGCAGGACGACCAGGGTCTCGGGCGGGAACCCGAGCTCATCGAGCGCTCGCGCGATCGAGAAGTGGGTCTGGTCGCTCGTGTAGACCCGGGCACCTTCCAGCGCCGCTCCACGGGGCGGGCGATCCAGCCCCCTGATCCGCCCGAGATGCATGTCGCGCGCCAGGGTCATGCCCATGAAATTGGCCATGACGCCGCCGCTGGTCAGCAGCCCGAACGAGCCCTCGCCGTACCCGACGAGATCGCACAGCCAGCGCACGACCTCCTCCTCGACGAAGGCCGCGAACGGGCCGGCGTGCCACACGTCGACGCCCTGGTTGGCGACCTGCGCCAGGAGCTCGCCCATGATCGACATGGGCAGGGGCGGCGGCGTGAAGTAGCCGAACTGGCGCGGGTGCTGGGCGTTCATCAGGCTGCCTGCCAGCCGATCGGAGAATTCCGCGAGGACGGCGGCCGCCGGACTGGGGCCGGCAGGGGCCGCCCCGGGACCGGTCGCATCCGGGCCGTAATAGCGCCGGCGCGCGGCGTCATACGGCGAGGGGTCGCCCATGGCCCGGACCATCGCGGTGCCGTACAGGAACTCCAGCGCAGCCGCCCAGGTCTGCTCGCCGAGCTCGGTCAGCGCGGCCCTCGAGGCGCCCTCATCGCGGTATCCGATGAGCTCGGGCTCGGGGTGCCAGTCGAACCGCGCGAGGTAGGCATCGATGTCGGGCGGCGCGGTCGGGTGCTGGATCGTGGAGCGGTCGGGCATCGCGCTCGATGGTAGCGGCCCGCGGTCGGTCGACGGTCCCGCGTCGTACTCTTCGGCCCGTGACGTCCGATCACGACCCCTCGCACGATCCAGCCGGGCGTGAGCGGCTGTTCGCCGCCCTCGAGCCGCTCCATATCGAGTACGAGCTCTTCGCGTGCGATCCGGCGCTCGCCGATACGACGGCGTTCTGCGCCGCCTACGGGTTCGCTCCGGAGGACTCGGCGAACACGATCCTTGTCATCGGCAAGAGCGATCCACCGCGCTATGCCGCATGCGTCGTGCTCGCCCCGAACCGGCTGGACGTGAATCGGACCGTGCGCGACCGGCTGGGGACGCGCAAGGCGTCCTTCGCGCCATCGGAGTCCACGCGCGAGATCACCGGCATGGAGATCGGTGGAGTGACCGTCTTCGGCCTGCCGCCCGAGCTGCCGGTGTGGGTCGATGCTCGCGTGATGGCGCGGGACCGCATCGTGCTCGGCGGGGGCTCGAGGTCCTGGAAGGTGATCGCATCGCCGTCGATCCTGTTGGCGTTGCCGCGCGTCGAGGTCGTCGAGGGCCTGGCGACCGAGCCGGCGACGGCGTAGCACTCCGCCCGCGCCCGCCCGGCGGGTTCGGGCCGCCTCCCGTATCGTTCCGGCTCGTGACCGACGACGATCCCGCCGCCGACCCGACTCCGGACCGGCCGCCGCGACAGCCGGGCCCGGTCAAGTACAAGGGCGAAGAGCTCGACGCCGAGCGGGGCCCTGGGCTCGGCTGTTTCCGGTTCCAGCTGATCGTGCTGGTCAGCCTGCTGGTCCTGACCCCGCTCACCGTCGTCTGGAGGTGGCCCGATGCGGTGAGCGGCGCGCTGCTGTTCGCGGTGCTCCTGCTGCTCCTCGTCACGGGCCAGACGATCATCTTCCTGCTTCGGCTGGTGGCGGCCGACCGTCGCGGCCGGCGGCGACCGTTGGGGAGTGCCACAAAGACCGTGGGGGAGCTGGAGGACGAGGGCGCGGCCGCGGAGCCCGACAAGGAAAGCAACGACCCGGCCTGAGCGCGGCTGCCCCTTGGCGCGCCTCGACACGTGGTGCCGCCAGGGAACGTCCGGCCCGAGCCCCGTGCGACAATGGCGGTTGCCCCAGCTTCAGCCAGGAGGACCGCAGCGCCCGTGCCCGTGCTCGCGACCTACTTCTCCGTTCGCCGCGGCCGCGATCCCTTCTTCAAGTTCTTCATGAGGACCATCTTCCCGCGCACCGTGAAGGACTACGAGGAGCGCTTCGGGATCCGATTCATCGGCTGGTACAACGTCGCGCACGGCTGGGACTTCGACAACGTCATCCTCCTCGAGCTACCCGACTACGCCACGCTCGACAAGCTCGAACACGACGAAGGCACTCGCGCGCTCGGCCATCGCGCCGGCGAGTGGATCTTCGAACGGCATCATTCGATGTTCCTCCGCGAGCGGATGGGCCCCGACCTCGAATACCATCGCTGACCCGACGAAGATGAGCGAGACATGAGCATCCGACGCGACGCACGACCACCTGGCGACGAACCGAACGGGAGGCAACCCATGGATACGGGCCGCAACGACCTGCTCGGGGAGATCGCGGCGGACGCCGCCCTGGAGCGTTCCGACTTCCTCGTGCAGAGCACCGACCAGCTCCGGCGCTTCCTCGACCGCCACAAGGAGCGCCTCGCGGCGTACGGCGGCCTGACGCTCATCGACGAGGAGCCCGATTACCTTTCGATCGCCCCCGACCTCTCGTTCCGCAGCCGCAGCCGATTCCAGGACGAGACCAGCGGCGAATGGGTGAGTGAGACCGAGGTCATCGAATCAGCATCCGAGCTCGTCGAGCTGTACAACCCGGCGGACATCTATGCCGCCTTCGCCGACGCCGCCAAGGAGGCGGCAGGCTTCGCGGAAGCCCCGACCGCCGCCGAGGACCTGCTCGAGTCCGCTGGGATCTCGCCGGAAGAATCGATCACCCTCGGTGAGGATCCCTACGCGGCAGCCGCCGACTCGTGGGCCGCCGGTCAGGGAGACGCGCCGGTGCTCGAGGACGACGAGGCGGCCGCGCGGCGCCTGTACGACCTCGCGCTCGAATACCAGGAGCGCAGCCAGCGCAGCGAGTCGCGCTTGCTGGACGACTTCGAGGTGGCGGCCGCGAGCGCGTCGGGGCTGCTCGGCGAGCTTGTCATCGTCGACGACGACGATGAGCGGCTCACGCTCACCGCGACCGGCGAGTTCCGGGCCGAGGTCGTACCCGAAGAAGCCGATGGCACCTGGCGCACGCTGTCCGGACCGGACCAGCTCGTCGAGTTCTACGACCCCACCGACGTCTTCGGCGATCTTGCCGACGCGCTCGCCGAGGCATATCCCGCCGTCGCCCCCGAATATCCCGGGGCGGCCGCCGACATCGCCGAGGCGAGCGAGGAGGGAGCGGTCGCCGCCGCCACGGATGCGGAGGCCGCCGCCGACGTTGAGGACGTTGAGGATGTGGAGGATGTGGAGGACGTCGAGGATGTGGAAGACGTCGAGGACGTCGTGAAGGAGTCGGAGGATCGCCCGACCGCGTGACGATGCGGCTCGTCGCGGCAGAGCTCATGGAGAGCCGCGAGATCCTGCCCGGGCAATGGCTCCAGGCGTACCACGCGCCGATGATCGCCAGCGGATCGCGCGCCGGCCAGTTCGTCCACATCCGGACCGGCGACTTTTCCGGGATGGTCCTGCGCCGCCCCTTCTCGGTGAATACCGCGGACGTCACCACCGGCATGATCACGATCCACTTCCGTGTCATCGGACGTGGAACCGAGTGGTTCACGAGACTCCGCGCCGGTGACGAGATCGAACTGCTCGGTCCCCTCGGCCGCCCGTTCGAGGTAGATCCGCGTAGCCGCCACCTGCTGCTCGTGGCGGGTGGCCTCGGGATTGCCGGCGTCCGGATGCTCGCAGATGAGGCCCTCCGCGACGGGCGCCAGGTGACCCTGCTGTTCGGGGCGGCGAGCTCGCGCGAGGTGTATCCCTCCAGCCTCCTACCCGATGAGATCGAGTACGTCGTGGCGACCGATGACGGCTCCCTCGGCCACCACGGCTACGTGACGGATCTCGTGGCGCAGTACGAGTCGTGGGCCGACCAGGCGTTCGCTTGCGGTCCCTCCGGGATGCTGGCCGCCCTCGCGCGGCAGGCGGAAGGCCGCGGGGGCCGGCTCGGTGTCGCGAGCCTCGGGCGGAAGCGTGGTGGAGGGCGCGGTGACCCATCCGGCTCCGCGGCGGCCCGACGCAAGGCATTCCTCCAGGTGTCGATGGAACAGAACATGGGCTGTGCGGTGGGCGCGTGCCTCGGTTGCGTCGTGATGAGCACGACCGGGGTGCCGCAGCGGGTCTGCCGCGAGGGGCCGGTGTTCGCGAGCGAGGAGCTGATCTGGGAGGGCGCCTGGTCGTGAAGGCCAAGCGGCGGGTGATCACGTCCTCCGGTCGCCCGGCGGGAGCCAGCCGGGCCCCGATGCCACGGCGAACGCGCCCGGCCTTCCGGTCGGTCATGTCGCCGCCGAAGTCTGAGCCTCGGCCCGCCTCGGCCGCGTCGAATCCGACGGGGGGTGACGACGTCGCTCCCCGGGACGTCGAGATCGACCTGTCGGTCGACCTCGGGCGTGGACTCGTACTGCCGAACCCGATCCTCGTGGCGTCGGGGACCTTCGGCTACGGCGTTGAGTACGGCGACGTCGTCGACGTCGACCGGCTGGGCGCCATCTGCTGCAAGGGCACGACGCTCAAGCCGCGCATCGGCAACCCGACACCGCGTGTGACGGAGACGCCGGGCGGCATGCTCAACTCGATCGGCCTGCAGAACCCGGGTGTCGACGCGGTGATAGAGAAGTACGCCCGGACGTGGGCCGGCTGGAAGGTTCCGGTCATCGTGAACGTGGCCGGCGAGTCGGTCAGCGATTACGTCGAGGTCACCCGCCGGCTCGAGGGCGTGCCCGGGATCGCCGGCATCGAGCTCAACATCTCGTGCCCGAACGTCGGCAAGCGCGGGCTCCAGTTCGCGATCGACGCCGGGGCCGCGGGCGAGGTGACGGCCGCGGTCCGGCGCGCCACCGACCTGCCACTGCTCGTGAAGCTGTCACCGAACGTCGCCGATATCCGGCCCATCGCCCGGGCCATCGCCGACGCCGGCGCCGACGCTCTGACCGCCATCAACACCCTGTCCGGGATCGCCGTCGCGCCGGGCCGCTCGCGCCCGTTGCTCGGTAACATCTACGGCGGCCTGAGCGGCCCGGCCGTCAAGCCCGTGGCCCTGCGCATCGTCTACGAGGCCGCCCAGGCGGTGAAGATCCCCATCGTCGCGATCGGCGGCGTGACCGAGCTCGCGGATGTGCTCGACTTCCTGGCCGTCGGCGCTGTCGCGGTCCAGGTCGGCACCGCGATCTTCGCGGATCCCGCGTTGCCGGTCCGCCTGGTCGATGAGCTGTCGGCCGAGTGCCGCCGGGTGGGCGTGACGACGCACCTCGACCTCGTCGGCACGGCCCTCCCGGCCCGCGCCGGATCGCCGTCGGCGAAGGGCGTCGAATACCGGCCATAGCCGGCCTGCCACGTAGACTGGGCGCATGACGACGATCAAGCCCGCGCTCGAGATGGTCGCGCGCGCCGGCATCGCGCACCGCACCGAGGCACTGTTCCGGGCATCGGGCGCATTCCGCGAGGGGCACTTCCAGCTCAAGAGTGGCCGTCATGCCGACGCGTACGTGGAGAAGTTCGCGGTCCTGTCCGATCCTGCTGCCACCAGCGAGCTGTGCTCGTTCTGGGCGGCGCGGATGCGTGGCGCCGACGATGCCCCGGGTCCGCTCGTTGACCTCGTGGCCGGCCCCACGACCGGTGGCGTGATCCTCGCCTTCGAGACCGCGCGCCAGCTCGGACTGCGCAGCATCTTCGCTGAGGAGGTCCGCGCCGCGGACGGCGGCACCCGACGCGAGTTCCGGCGCGGCTTCGTGATCCTCCCGGGCGAGCGGGTGCTGCTGGTGGACGACATCCTCACGACCGGTGGCTCGCTGCTCGCCATGATCCCGGCCGTGGAGGCGATGGGCGGCGAGATCGTCGAGTGCGCCGTTCTCGTGGATCGCAGTGGTGGACGCGCCACCCTGACGTCACCGGCGACGGGCCGGACATACCCGCTCCGCGCGCTGTGGCAGCTCGACCTGCCGACCTACGAACCGGGCGAAGCCACGTGCCCCCGCTGTGCCGCCGGGGAGCCCGTCTACGCTCCCGGCAGCACCGGTGCCGGGGCCACGGCCGGCGCCTGACCCGGCGTGGATCGCCGGACGCGGAACCTCTTCGCGGTCGTGCTGGTCGTGGTCATCGCGGTCACTGGAGGCGCGGCGCTGCTGCTGAGTGACACGTCGCTGCTCGATCCCGACGGGCCGCCCGACACGAC
Organism: uncultured Anaerolineaceae bacterium; assembly: GCA_964522905.1. GTDB lineage: Bacteria > Chloroflexota > Limnocylindria > Limnocylindrales > CSP1-4 > SPCO01. Next base: position 807 of record CAZFXH010000340.1, on the reverse strand, counting down.
CCGGGTCGAGGGGGTGGTCGTGGCGGTCGATAGCTCGGGCCTCGCCGCGGTGAGCGGCTTCACCCTGCGCCGACCTGGTGGCGAAACGCTCGAATTCCGTCTCGGCGAGCTCGAGAACGGGATGGACTTCCCGCCCGGCCACCTGGCGGAGCACCAGGCGACCGCGCAGCCCGTGGTCGTGTACTACCGGGTGGAGGGCAACGAGCGCTTCGCCGTACGGCTCGAGGACGCCGGCGGCTGACGGCTATTCGACGGCGGCGACGGCCGCTTCAAGCTCCGCTCCGCTGAAGATCAGCATGAACGACGCGGTCACGATGCCCTCGCGGTCGACGACGAAGACCCACGGTTCGCTGAGCAGGCGCCACTCGTCGGTCGACGTGGCCGGGGTCAGCTGGGGTGGCTCGCCCGTCAAGACCGGCTGGAGCTGGCCATCGACGACCTCGAGCTGGTACGGCTCGACGTTGATGAACGTCACGCCCGGGTGGGCCGCCGCGATCGGCTTGACCCGGTCGAGCGTCGGCCCGCACTGCTGGGTCTGGCAGAACTTCGGCGTCGCGAAGGCCACGACGAACGGCTTCCTGGCGGCGAGCGCCTCGGCGACCGACGTCTGGTAGAAGGCCTCGTAAGGTTCGTCGTCGGTCGAGATCCTCGCGATGTCGCCATCCACGTCGCTGAGTGTCGGGGTATCCGATGCCGGTGCCGGATCGCCGACGGCGATGACGGTCGATTCGGGTTGCACGTCGAACCGCATGCGGATGGTCTCCGGGGCTGCGTCGGCGACCGCCGTCTTGAATTCGGCGCCCCATG
>CAZFXH010000339.1:0-18478 GCA_964522905.1 uncultured Anaerolineaceae bacterium | reverse complement strand
TCCGACGTCCTGGGCGAGGCTCGCCAGACCGCCGAGATCGTGGCCGTGAACCACGACCGTGCCCAGATCCTCGCGCCGCACCAGGTCGTCGATCCGTGGGCGGATGTCGGCCGCGCCGCGGCCGCCGCCCCGGAGGCGGAGACACCGCCGGCACCGTCCGGCGACCCGGCCTGGCCCGCCGCGGACCTGCCGTCGGAGCCACGGCCACCGACGGAGCCCACCGGCCGGTGATCCGCGGCCGCTGAGCGCCCGACCCCGTTCCGACCGACGTGCGCGGATCGGCCTGCTAGCGGTCGACCGGTAGGTCCAGGCGGTTCCCCCACTCGGCCCAGCCGCCGTCGTACACGGCCACATCGTCGTGGCCCAGCAGCATCAGGACGAAGGCGAGCTTTGCCGCGGCCACGCCCGAACCGTCGTAGGCGACCATCCGGCGGCCACGGCTGACGTTCGCCGAGTGGAGCAGGCTGCGCAGCTCGTCGCCACTTCGCAGGCGCTGGCTCCCGGAGCCGTGCATCGATCCGACGGGCACGTTCACCGCACCCGGGATGTGCCCGAGCCGGCGGGTGTTGCCCTCGAAGCCGCGATATTCCGCAGGAGCACGTGCGTCGAGCAGGGCCACGCTCGGCGCACCGAGCATCGCCCGGACGTCCGAGGTCGTGAGGTGCATCCGGTTCGGTCCGCGTGGTGTGAACGGCGCAACGGGCAGCTCTATGCCGTCGCTCAGGCCGCGAGAGATCGGGCGACCCTCGGCCTGCCAGGCCGGGAAGCCCCCGTCGAGGACCCGGACCTGCTCCAGGCCGTACGCCTGGAGCGACCACCACACGCGCGCTGCGTAGAGCCCCTGCGTGTCGTCGTAGACCACGACCGTGGTCCCGTCGCCGATGCCCGCGCGTAACGCGGCCTCGGCGATGCGATCGGGGGTCGCGAGCCGCATCGCGTCGGAGTCCTCGGCGTCGTCGACGAGCTCGGCCCGCCAGTCGACATAACGCGCGCTGGGGATCTGGCCCGCGCGGAACACGTCGCCACCGGTCCCGTCCGGGCGCCAGCGCGCGTCCAGGACGCGCACGCCCTGCCGGCCCAGGTGCTCGGCCAGCCACTCCGTGGTCGCGAGGAGCTCGGGACGGGCCAGGCCGGACATCGTCGGTATCATACGGCCGTGGTCGCCCCGTTCCCGCCCGATGCGGACCGCCTGGCCGCGGTCCGGGCGGCCCTCCCGGCCCTCGAAGCCGGCATCTACCTGAACACGGGCTCGGTCGGCCCGCTCCCGGCCGAGACGGTCGCCGCGATGAACGAGATCTCGGCCTACGAGCTGTCGACCGGGCGCGCCCATCCGGATTACTTGATCGACAGCCTGCAGCGGATGGCCGAGGCGCGCGCCGCGGTCGCGGCGGTCCTGGTGGCCGATCCGGCGGATATCGCGCTCACCCATTCCGCGACGGACGGGATGAACATCGGCGCGTGGTCCATCGACTGGAAGGCCGGCGATCGCGCGGTCACGACGTCCCTCGAGCATCCGGGCGGCACGGGCGCGCTCTACCACCTGCGCGATCGGCTCGGGATCGAGATCGCGTTCGTCGACGTCGGCATGGGTGGCGATCCAGACGCGATCCTGGCGGCCTTCGACGCGGCCATCGATGAGCGGACCCGGCTCGTGGCCATCTCCCACGTGCTCTGGGCGACGGGCATGGTGATGCCCATCGCCGGAATCGCCGGGATCGCCCACACGCGAGGCGCCATCGTCGTGGTGGACGGGGCCCAGAGTGCGGGCGCCATCCCGATCGACCTCGCGGCAACGGGTGCGGACGTGTACGCGGTGTCCGCACAGAAATGGCTGCTCGGTCCTGAGGGGATGGGGGCCGTGGCCGTCGCCCCGGGCGCGCGTGAGCGCCTTCAGCCGTCGTTTGGCGGGTACTTCTCGTTCGAGACGGTCGATCCGGTCGGGGCGGCCGTCCGCTGGCCGGATGCGCGGCGCTACGAGTCGTCGAACTTCCACCGCCCCTCGGTCGTGGGGATGGCCCGCTCGATCGGCTGGTTGAGCATGTTCGTCGGGCTCGACTGGGTGTACGCGCGTGGCGCGGCCATGGCCCGCCTGGCCGCCGATCGACTGGCGGCCATCGAAGGCGTCGAGCTGCTCACGCCGCGCGAGCATATGGCGAACCTCGTGACCTTCCGGATCGCGGGGTGGCGGGCCGTGGTAGCGCTCGAGGAGCTCGGTGCGCGCGTCTTCGCGGTCGCCCGGACCGTGCCGCTCGTGGACGCGGTGCGGATCAGCGTCGGGTTCTTCACCTCGGAAGCGGAGCTCGAGCAGTTCATCGAGACCGTCGCGCTTCTTGCCGCGCACACGCCGGAGACGTTGCCGCCCCGCCGTCGGCTCATGATCCTCGGCGAAGGATGACCACCCCCCGGGGTCCTGGCGGAACGCCGGAGCGTTCGGGTGCCGTCCGGCAGCGGTCGTGGGCCGATGTCCGCTGGCGCCAGTTCCGCCGTGCCCCCCGACCCGTCGTTCGGGCGGTGTTCTCGAGCCTGGTCGTGGCCGTCGGGCTCGCCATCGCCTATCTCGCGTACGACGTCGCACTCGGCCGGGGCGCGGTCCTGCCGGGAGGCGACCTTCGCGTGCTCGCGCTCGCCGTCTACGCCCTGCTCGTGCTGGTGGCAGGCACGGTGGTCACGTATCTCGTCGTCCCCCAGCCGACCGGGTCCGGAACGGTCCGCCGGCGAAGCGGCTGGAGCGCGGCCCTTGGTTTCTTCGCCGCCGTGCCGATCGCCTGGCTGGTGATGGTGGCTGCCACCCAGATCGTCCGCCCGCTGCTCGGCTGAGGCTCGGCACCGGCGCGCGGGCGCACCATGACCCGATGATGGTCGCGTCACGATCCGTGGTCCATTCGTACCATTCCACGGTACTCTGCGCTGACTATCATCGGAGATGGCGCCGGATATCCGTTCGCCATCGACTCCTCCGAGGTCCTTCGCGTTGTCCATCGACGAGCAGCACGTCGCCCTGCCGAAGCTCTACGGAGCCCCGGCCTATGCGCGGCCGCCCGGCCAGGTCGCCACAGTGGCCCGGCCATTCGATCCTGACGATCTGCCGATCGACGCGTACATGACCGACGACGAGCGCGACTTCGCGTCGACCCTGCCGGCCCGGGCCTGGGCACCGGGCGGAGCGATCGTGGAGGGCCGCGACAACTCGCACGCGCATGACGGCCATCCGCAGCCGTTTGCCGGCCTCCGGCCACGCGCGCTCAGCCTGAAGACGATCGCGGGCAAGCTGCTCAACGGCGGCTGACCCAGGCGCGCCGATCGCTGGCGCTGGCGATTCTGGCCTCTGACGCCTGGAGGCGCCGCCGCACCGCCCGAGGGTCCTGGTAGGGGAGGGTGGACTCGAACCACCGACTTCCGAGGTATAAGCTCGGCGCCTCTAACCAACTGGGCTACTCCCCCATCGGCACGTCAGTCTATGCCTCGGGCCGCCCGTATGGGGGTGCAGCGCGTCGACGCCTCAGTGTGCGGCGGAGCGGACCATGTCGAGGACCCGGCTGTGGCGGCCCTCAGTGAGGCCTCGCTGGGCCGGGAGCGCAGCGATCCAGGCAGACAGTTGGTCCGGGGTGAGGACGGCGCAGCCCGGGGTCCGCGCGATCGCCGGGTCGGGCCCCACCACGGCCGAGTAGACCTTCACGAGGAAGTCGTCGTCCTCGGTCAGCCACCGGCGGACCCGCTCGGCATCCCGTGTCGCCCGATCGAGCGGGTTCTCGATCGAGATCCAACCCCGCGATCCCCGGACCTGCCAGCTTTCGCCGTGGATGCGGGTCACCGCCGCCGGCGGCAGCTCGCGGACGACGGCGGCACCGAACGGGCCGATGACGAGCTCGGCGACGCCGCGACCGTCCGACAGGGTCAGCCCGCTGGCCACCGTGATGTCGTCGGGCAGGTTGCCGAGGGCCTTGAGAGTCGTCGATCGGCGCACCGCGCGACCCCGCACGGTCGCCAGGTTTCGAGCGAGGCGGTTGGCGCCGGCCAGGACGAGACCGGCGGGAGCGACGAGGGCGACGGCCCAGATCGTGATGCCCGTCGCCGTCTGGATCGCATCGGGCCGACCCGATGGGATCGCCAGGTCGAGGAACGGCGTCGCGAAGGCGACGTAGGCGAGGGCCAGGCCGCCGATGATGAACAAGGTACCGAACAGCGTGCCGCTGAGCATCGGGACGAGCGCCGTCCGCTGGGAGGGGCGAGGGGGAGCGATGAAATCCATGGCGGCTATCGTCCATCGCGCGCGCACATGGTCTCAATGACCCGAACGGGGGTAACGCGGTCGGCCGGTGGGACCACCCGCCACCCCAAAGTCCACCGCACCGCCCATGCGACAGATGAGCGGCGTGGCAGGTCGGCTGCGTCGCACCGGACCCCCGTACCATTGCCCGCCCGCCGGAGCAAGGCCATCCTCGCAAACAGGATGCTCCGACCGACACCTCCTCCAGTCGTCTCCGCGCGCTCGCGAACCGGGCTCGTCCCTGCCCTGCCCGCGTTCGGGCATCCCACGCTCGCCACGCTCGGTGCGTGGGTTGTCGCCCTCGTGCTGGTCTTCGCCCTGGTGGCGCCCGCATCTGCCGCCGCGGGCCCGACGCGCCTGTCCGATGCATCCGTATCGCCAGGCAGCGGCACGACCCTCAACACGATCGCCTTCGCCGTCACCTACCGCAACCGCGAGGGGTCGCCGGCCGACCTGGTGCGTGTCCGGGTCGCCGGATCCACGCACGCGATGAGCACCGGTGGGACCGCTTGGAAGTCGGGGGTGCGGTTCACCTGGTCTGGCAAGCTGCCCGCGGGCTCCCACGCCGTGACGTTCGAGGCGACCAGCCGCGACCGCTTCAGCGACACGCTGGCCGGCGGATCCGTGACGATCACCGTCCCAGCGACTCCTGCCCCGGCCCCGAAGCTCACGCCCAAGCCCACGCCGAAGCCGACGCCGAAGCCGAACCCGACGCCCACCGCGCGGGCCACCGCGGCTCCGACGGCGACACCGCGACTCACCCCGAAGCCGAGCCCGGCCTCCACCGCCGCGCCGTCGCCGACGCCAAGCCCGATCCCGACCGGCGCCACGACCGCCCCAAGCGATTCCCCCACGCAGCCCGCTCCAGGGGCCAGCGCGCCTCCCGCGGACAGCCCTGACCCCGGAACGTTTGCCGAGCCCAGTGACGGGGGCATCGCCTTCTTTCCGGGCGCCGGCGCCGGAGATGGCGCCGGTTCGACTGGCGGCGATCCCGACAGCCCCCGCAGCGGATCCGATCCCACGCGCAGCGACCAGGGTCCGTTCGCCGCCGTCACGTCCGCGATGGCCGCACTCGAAGGAGCCCGCCCGGCCGTGCCGCTCGGGCTCGTCGCGACGCTCGTGACGACGACCGGGGTCGTCGGTAGCGCGATGGCCTTCGGGGTGTTCGGCAAGCGTCGCCGCGACGGCGAGCAACCCGAATCCGACCAGGTCCTCGCGGCCGCAGCGGCCAGTGGCGTATCGGTCGCCAACCCGTATGGCTTCGCGAACGGGCCCGCGCCGGACGCCGTTGCGGCGGCCCTCCTGCTGGATCCCGAGCTGGCGATGCCCCGTTGGCGCCGTCCCTCGCTGCTGGAGGCTCGCAAGGCCGACCCGATCCGCGACGCGCCGGCTCCCGCCCCGCGGCTGACCTTCGACCACGGTCTGGTGGGCGCGCTGGATGGTCGTGAGCGTCGCTTCATCGGCTACAGCGTCGTCCGGCTGCTCGACTCGCCTGACGAGCTGCGCGGCGCCGAGATCGGCTTCCTCGACCAGGGCGACGAGGTACAGCTGCTCGAGAAGCGGGGGGTCTACTGGCTCGTGCTGTGCCCGGACGGACGCCGGGGCTGGATCCACAAGATGACGCTCGGCGAGGTCGTCGGCGAGGCTACGGCGTCCAGCCCGCCCACCGCGACCATGCCGACCGCCGCCGAGACGTGGACGATGGGCGACAACGTCGATGGCGACGTCCTGTCCGCCTACCTCGAGAGTCGCCGCCGCGCCTGAGCGGGCTCCGGGTCGCGCCGGAGCACGAGGATGTGCTGGTGGGCGATGTTCGGGACGAAGACCCGCGGGTAGCCGTAGGGCCGCAGCCGCGTCCCGGCCTGGTGCCAGATGAGATCGCCCTTGGGAACGAGCCCGGCCGTATCCGCCCGGGCGGCGAGATCCGACCCAACGAACTGGTAGCGGCCGTTCTGGTACGCATCGCGCACGATGACGACCGCGTAGCGACCCGGTCGTAGTACCCGCGCCAGCTCCGCGAAGACCGCGCCCATCCTGTCCAGGTAGGTGGCGTAGTCAGGCGCATTGGCGAGATCGGCCGGCGCCTCGCTGATCATCGCGTAGTCGGTCCGCCGGTTCGCGTGCGTCTCCGCGAGGATCCCACCCGCCATGGTCAGCGGCAACTGGATGTTGTACGGCGGGTCGGTTGCCACGAGATCGACCGACGCATCCTCCAGCTCCGGAAGCACCGTCAGCGCATCCCCGACGCGTAATTCCAGGCCGCTCGGGTCGAAGGAGCGCGCGCCCCCTGGATCCGCCTTATCGAGATCCGCGATGAGCGGACCCTGTCCATCGCGCTCCGCAGCAAGGTCGGCGACGACGCGGGTGTAGACATCGGCCCAGCGCGGATCCAGCTCGATGCCGAGGGCCCGCCGCGGTCCCCGCGCGATGGCCGCTCCGAGCAACGTCCCGCCGACGCCGGCGAACGGGTCGAGCACGAGCTCGCCCGTGCGGCTGAAGAACTCGATCAGGCGGGCCATCAGGCGCGGCGGCTTGTTCGCGCCATGCGCCTTGCGCGCCGCATGTCCGAGCTCGGAGGGGTACGCCGTCGTCAGGACCGACTTCGTGAAGTAGAGCCATTCCTCCCCGGGCAGCTCATTGAGCTCGTTGGCGGGGTGCGGGGCTCGGCGGCCATCGGTCACGCGGTGCAGCGTAGCCGAGCGGGCAGGACCGCCAACGAGACCGGGCGGGAACGGCCCACGTGGCCGACTAGAATGCCCGGATGCCGGTCACGTTCACGAGCGCGCGGTTCGTGGGACGAGAAGACGCGTTCGTCAAGCTCGCATCCGTGCTTCAGTCGGCCAGTGCCGGCGAGGCCGGGACCCTGCTGCTCGACGGCACGTCCGGGATCGGGACGACCAGGTTCATCGACGAGGCCATCCGTCGGGTCGGCACGCTCGAGGAGCCCATGACCGTGCTCCGCGGGTGTGCCTTCGGTCACTCGACCGATGCGCCATACGCGCCGCTGGTCCGGGCCATGCGCCCGGGTCTCGCCGCGCTTCCGGATGCCGATCTGGCCGCGGTCATGGGCAGCGCGACCGACGAGCTGCTGCGACTCCTGCCCGAGCTGGGACATCGCCTGGGCGACCGCGACGACGGAACGCGCACCCTGACCACCGTGCCGGAGCGCCGCCAGGCGCGGTTGCTCGAGGGGATCCTCGGCGTCCTCGGGCGGCTCGGGGAGCGGCGCCCGATCCTCCTCGTCATCGAGGACCTGCATCGCGCGGACGCGGGGACCCGCACGCTCGTCACCTTCCTTGCCCGGATCGCCCGAGCCCAGCGCGTCGCGATCGTGGGGACCTACCAGTCCGATGCCATCCGCCGCGATGATCCGTGGACGGTCGACCTGCGCTCGCTCGACGGCGCGCCGCGCCAGCCCGATCACCTGACCATCGGGCCGCTCGGACGTGACGACCTGGCGCGGCTCATCGAGGCCATCGAGGGAGAACCGCCGTCCGCCAGCGTCCTCGTCGTCGTCGTCGAGCGTTCCGGCGGCAGCCCGCTCGTGGCCGAAGAGCTGCTGGCCGCCCGGCGCGAGCTACCGACCGTGTCCCTGACATCCACGTTCGAGGACCTCGTGCTCGCACGCATGGCGGTGCGTTCGACCGAGACCCGGCGCGTGCTCCGCCTGCTCGCCCCCGCCGGCCGCCCACTGTCGCGCGCGATGCTGGCCGCCGTCGCCGAGGCCTTCGAGATCGACGCCACGAGCGGACCGCCGCGCTCGTCGAGCGGCCCGCGCCACGGCGACGGCGTCCTCGATGCGGACCTCGCCGCTGGGCTCGACGAGGCCCTGGCTCACGGGTTCGCGATCGAGAGCGAAGATGGGGTCTTCCTGCGCCATGAATCGGTGGGCCGGGCGATCGAGGCCGACCTCCTGCCGTCGGCGCGCATCCGGCACCATGCCGCCGTCGCGAAGGCGCTCGAGGATCAGCCGTTCATGGCCATGCATCACTACCAGATCGCCCTCGATGCACCGGCGGCCGGCCGGGCGGCGATCGCTGCAGCGGACCTCGCCGCTGTCGTCGATTCGCCGGCCGACGAGCTGGCGGCGCTGGAGCTGGCCATCTCCGCGCAGGGGACCGCTCCTGGGGGCCGCCGGCCCCGAGCGGGCCGCGGTGCGGCCCGGGGCGCGACCGCGGATGGCCACGACCCGACGGCCCTCGCGATCCGCGCGGCCGAGGCCGCGTTCGCGGCGGATCGGCCGGTCCGGGCGGCGGCGTATCTCGACGCGACCATCGGCGCGGCGGATGCCCGCCAGGACCGCACGCGCCTTGGCTTGATCTACGACCGGCTGGGGCAGTTCCGGCGGGTGGCCGGCGATGCCGAGGGCGCGGTCGCGGCCCGACGCCGAGCGGTAGAGCTCGTCCCGACCGCGCCATCGATCGCGCGGGCTGCGGTCGTTGCGGGGCTCGCCCAGCTGCGGATGCTCGAGGGCACGTTCTCGGTCGCCGAAAAGCTCGCTCGCGACGCGATCCGTATCTCGCGCGCCAGCGGGCCGGAGGCCGCCATCTGGGAGCTGCATGCGACGACGACCCTCGGGGTGTCACTCGGCTGGCGGGCGGACCCCGACGCCGCGGTCGCGATGCTGACCGACGCCCGGCGCATGGCTGAAGCCCTCGGCAATCTCGACGAGCTGTTCCGGGTCTACGCGAACCTGACCACCGTGCTGGACCTCGCCGGGCGGCACGAAGAGGCGGTGGCCGTCGCATTCGAGGGCATCGCCGAAGCCCGTTCCGCGGGGCTGGAGGCGGTGTACGGCAACTTCCTGCGCGGCAACGCGGCGGATTCCTTGTTCCTCCTCGGGCGCTGGGAGGAGGCCCGCTCGCAGAGCATGACTGCGCTCGAGTGGCTTCCGGCCGGCGTCAACTTCCTCAACACGCTGGTTTCGCTTGCGACGGTCGAGATCGAGCTGTCCGCCGGCGAAGCGGCCGGGCGGCTACTCGGTCAGACCCTGCTCGAGCTCGAGGCCGTCCGCGACGCCCAGCAGGCCGTCCCGTTGCACCTGGCGGCCGCCTCGTTCGCGCTCTGGCGTGGAGACCTGGCCGACGCCCGGCGTGCCGCCGATCGGGGTTGGACGCTCGTGCGCGAGACCGAGGACTGGATCCTTGCGGCGCGCACCGCGGCGACGGCCATCGAGGTCGAGGCCGCAGCGGCCGTCGAGGCGCGCGAGAAGCGCGACCTGGCCGCACTGGCCGGCGCCCGCGAGCGCGCCCACGATGTGGTGAAGTCGGCCGAGGCGGTCGTGCGTCGCCACGGTGTCGCCCCGTCGCTCGGGTCACGCCGTCTCGCCGATGCGTGGCTGACGACGGCACGTGCATATCGGCGCCGCGTGGACGGTGACGACGACCCCGCGACGTGGCGCGCCGTCGGCGATGCCTGGGCCGCGCTGAAGATCCCGTACGAGACGGCTCGCGCCCGCTGGCGAGAGGCCGAGGCGCGGCTCGGTTCGGGCGCTGGGCGTGCCGGACGCGCGGCCGCGCGCAAGCCGTTGCTCGAAGCTGTCCGCCTGGCGGTCGGCCTGGGCGCCCTCCCCCTCGTGCGGGAGCTGCGCGAGCTGGCCGGGCGGGCGCTCATCGGCCTGCCGCCGGAGGTCGACGCGCTCGTGGGCGCCGGTCCGGAGGACGGGACCCAACCCCTGTCGGGAACCGTCGCCGCGGCGCTCGGCGCCGCGCCCACGAACGGCGCCGAGCCGTCCGCGCTCGTGCTCGGCGTGGCTGGCAGTCCGGAGTCGCCCGCCAAGCGCGACACGTTCGGCCTCAGTGGCCGCGAACGCGAAGTGCTGATGCAGGTCGCGCGCGGTCGGACCAACCGCGAGATCGGCGAGCGGCTGTTCATCAGCGAGAAGACGGTGGGCGTCCACGTCGGCAAGATCCTCTCGAAGCTTCGCGTCTCCGGTCGGGTCGAGGCGGCCACCGTGGCCATCCGCCTGGGGCTCACTGAGCGGAACTGAGCTGGCCCGGGCATAAAGCGAGACCCGGAGGGAGGTCTCCGGGTCTCGAATGAGGACGTTCACCGACCAGCAATGTCCGGTGATCGAGTAGCGATGTAACGGTGGCCGCGCTCGCGAGACACATGGCCCGAAGGATCGACTCCCATCGGCGGCCGGCCACAGTGCCAGTGGCTTCCCCTGTATTCCCCGCAGGGGACGCTGAGGCTAGCCCCTGCGAAGGTCCCGGGGCAACCCGGACCTTCGTACCCCGGGGGTGGTGCGCCCGCTGCATGAGGAGGACTGCCCTTCTGTCCACCAGACCGTCCACGTCACGCGACCGCCTGTCGTCCTGCCCGGCGCGTGGAACCGGGCCGGACACGGTAGATTCGCGGGGAACACACCGACTGCGGTCTTCCGCGCCCACCTCGAGGTCTTATCAGCTCATGCGATCGACGCGCCTGCTCGCTGCCGGCTTCACCATCCTGGCGGTCGCCGCGTGTGCATCGTCCACGCCCGGCTGGACGTATGCCCCGGCCCCGTCACCGACCCCCGTGCCATCGGTGGACGCGAGTGCGTCGGCGGGCCCGTCCGGGCCCGCCTCGGCCGCGCCGTCGGCCCCGGCCGTACCCAGCGCCACCGCCTCGGGCGCCCCGAGCGGCAGCGCCGCCCCGACGGGCTCGGCCGCGTCGACCGTCGTCCAGGTCGCCGCTCTCAACATCGCCTTCGACCCGACGGAGCTCAGCGTGCCCGCGGGCACGGCATTCCAGATCGAGTTCGCCAACAACGATGCTTCGATCCCGCACAACGTCGAGATCAAGGACGCGGCGGGCGCCACCGTCTTCAACGGCGACATCTTCAACGGCGTCGAGACCCGGATATACGACGCCCCGGCGCTCCCGGCGGCGACGTACCAGTTCATCTGTTCCGTCCACCCCAACATGGTCGGCACGCTCACGGCGCAGTGACCGCCGAGCGCCCATGACCCCGACCGGGGAGCAGCTCTGCTACACGGACGCCTACGCCCGGTCCGTGCTTGCCCGCGTTCGCCACGTGGAGCCGGGCGAGGCACCACTCTTGATCCTCGACCGCACGGTGTTCTACCCGGGCGGCGGCGGCCAGCCAGCGGACCGCGGCCTGCTCCTGCGGGCCGCCGACGGGCGGTCGTGGACGGTGCGCGGCGCCAGTAAAGCCGGCGGCGAGATCGTCCATGAACTCGAGCCGGGGGACGCCGACCCCCCAGCAGTCGGGGATGAGATCCACGTCGATCTGGAGTGGGCCCGACGCTTCGCGTTGATGCGGACCCACACTGCACTCCACGCCCTGTGCGGCGTCGTCTGGCGGGACCACGGCGCACTCGTCACGGGCGGCAACATGGAACCCGGGGCCGGGCGCATGGACTTCGAATTCGAAACGATGAGCGGCGACCTCGTGGACTCGATCGAGGCGATGGTCAATTCCGAGCTCGCGGCCGCTCGCGAGGTGCGCGTGAACGTCCTGCCACGGGAGGAGGCGTTCGCGATCCCGGACCTTATCCGGACGAAGATCAACCTCCTGCCCGACGGCATCGAGGAGATCCGCACGATCGAGATCGTCGGCCTCGACCTGCAGGCCGACGGGGGCACGCACGTCGCGAACACGAGCGAGGTCGGCGGGATCCGGGTTACCGGCTACGAGTCGAAGGGCCGGATCAACAAGCGCATCCGCATCGAGCTGGTCGAGCCGACCACGGACGCCTGATGGCGGAAACGTCGGCGACGTCGGCCATCGATGCCATCGAGGCTGCCGGTATCCCGCACCACGTCGTGCGGACCGAGCGCGCGGGCAGCGCCGAAGAGGCCGCGACGCTCCAGGGCATCCCGCTCGGCGCCTTGTTGCGCACGATCGTCGTGCGCCGTGGCGACGACGACTATCTCTTCGTCCTCGTGCCGGCCGGCCGTCGCTTCGACTGGCCCAGGCTGCGGGCGCACCTGGGCGTGCGGCGGCTGACCCTGCCGGATGCCGAGGAGGCCCGGGCGGTCACGGGATATGAGCGCTACACCATCACCCCGTTCGGCTCGAGCCGGGCGTGGCCCGTGATCGTGGACGCCGCGGCGATGGAGTTCGAGCACGTGTCCGTGGGCGGTGGCGCATTCGGTGTCAACCTGCACGTTGCACCGGCCGACCTCGTGCGCCACCTGTCGGCCGACGTCGTCGACGTCTCGACCCCCGAGCCCCGGCCCTAGACTGTCCCTTCCATGGCGTTCGACCTCGCCACCGAACTCGATCTCGTCGGGCGGCTGCTGCTCGCGGCGGTGCTTGGCGCGGGCATCGGGATCGAGCGGGAGATCCACGATCACCCGGCCGGGATCCGCACCCACCTCCTCGTCGCGCTCGGGTCCGCGCTGTTCACCGTGCTGTCGATCGTCGGGTTCCCATCCGCGGACGGCGCGGCCACCGATCCGTCACGTGTCGCGGCGCAGATCGTGACCGGCATCGGGTTCCTGGGCGCCGGCGCGATCCTCAAGTACGGCCCGACGGTCCGTGGCCTGACGACCGCGGCGAGCCTGTGGGCCGCGGCCGGGATCGGGATGGCCGCCGGTGCCGGACTGCCGGTGCTCGGCATCGCGGCGACAGTGATCGTCCTCGTGTCGTTGTGGCCGCTGCGGTTGCTGAGCGAACGGCTCGAACGGGCCGCGCCGCGCCGGCTGCACTTGCGGGTCCAGCTGCGCGAGGCCGCGCGGCTGACCGAGCTTTTCGACTGGCTGGCCGAACGTCACATCGACATCATCCACTTCGACAGCGAACTTGACGACGACGGTCGCCGAACCCTGGACCTCGTCCTGGGACTCCCGCACAAGATGGATCGCGAGCGACTCAGCACGGAGCTCAGCGCCCTGGACTGGGTCACGCTCGGGGACCGCGGGCACGAGTAGACCTGCCGATACGGACGCGGCCGTCGCTGGGCACGCTGGCGCCGCTCCAGATGGGGGACGCCCGGGCACGGGCCGCCGCCGCCGGCTGACCCACGCACGGCACCGCGCGACCGAGCTTAGAGCGCCTTGACCGCGGCGGTCAGCGCCGCCAGACCGTCCTTCGCATCGGCGAACAGCATGCCGGTCTTCTCGTTCGTGTAGAGCTCGTTGTCGATGCCGGCGTAGCCGCGGCCCATGGAGCGCTTGATCACGACGATCGACTTCGCCTGGTCGACGTCGAGGATCGGCATCCCCGACACGGGCGAGCCGGGCCGGCGTGCCGCAGGGTTCGTCACGTCGTTGGCCCCGATGACGAGGGCCACGTCGGCCCGTGCGAACTCCGGGTTGATCTCCTCCATCTCCTTGAGCTGGGGATACGGGACGTTCGCCTCCGCCAGCAGGACGTTCATGTGCCCGGGCATCCGCCCGGCGACCGGATGGATGGCGTACTTGACGTCGACGCCGCGCTCCTCGAGCAGTTCGGCGAGCTCGCGGACCGCGTGTTGGGCCTGGGCGACGGCGAGCCCGTAGCCCGGGACCACGATGACGTGCTGGGCGTAGGCGAGCTGGATCGCCACGTCGTCCGCCCCGATCGAGCGCACAGACCCGCCCGGACCATCGACGGCACCAGCGGCGTCGTCGCCGCCACCGAAACCGCCGATCATGATGTTCATGACCGAGCGATTCATCGCATCGGCCATGAGCTTCGTGAGGATCGCGCCCGAGGCGCCGACGAGGGCGCCGGCGATGATCAGCACGGGGTTGTCGATGACGAAGCCAGCCATCGCAACGGCCGTGCCGGTGAACGAGTTGAGCAGTGAGATGACGACGGGCATGTCGGCGCCACCGATCGGCAGGGTCATCGTCACCCCGAAGACCAGCGCGGCGGCAAGGATGACGAGCATCACGGCCACGTTCGGCGTACCGGTGATGAACAGGAACAGCGAAGCGATGGCCGTGATCCCGGCGAGCGCCAACGTCACGAGTTGCCCGCCGGGGACGATGATCGGCTTGCCCGGGATCAGGCCCTGGAGCTTGCCCGATGCGACGATCGAGCCGGTGAACGTGACCGAGCCGATGATGATGTCGAGGACGATGAAGATGTGGGTGTCGATTCGGACCGTGTCGCCGCCTGCGAACCGCAGGTACTCGTCGATGCCGATGAGGGCCGCGGCGCCACCACCGACGGCATTGAACAGTGACACCAGTTGCGGCATCGCCGTCATCTTCACCGTCCGTGCCGTGTACAGCCCGAGTCCGCCACCGAGCACGATTCCCAGGATGATGATCGCCCACGCGATCGGGCTGATTCCGTCGCCGGACAGCTCGCGAGTGAGGATCAGCACGGCGGTCGCGGCGACGGCCAGCGTCATGCCCGCGGCCGACACGAGGTTGCCGTTGCGTGCCGTCGCCGGCGAGTTCATCCGGACGAGGCCGATCACGAACGCGACCGCACCGGCAAGCCAGGCGACCCGGACCAGGATCTCGATGATCTGCAGGGTGGTCACGCGCTACGCCTCCGGCTCAGGGGCCGGGGTGGGTGCCGTCGGTTTCTTGCGGAACATCTGGAGCATGCGATCCGTGACGACGTAACCGCCGACGACGTTCATCGTCGCGAACGCGACGGCCACGAGCGAGACCAGCTGGCTGATGGGCGTCGTGGCCTCGGCCGCGATGATCATCGCGCCGACCAGCACGATCCCGTGGATGGAGTTCGCGCCCGACATCAGGGGCGTGTGCAGGGTCGCCGGGACCTTGCTGATCACCGCGATGCCGACGAGGATCGCGAGCGTGAACACGGTCAGCGCCTGGAGCAGCCCATCGATCTCTTCGGGGGTCATGCCTGGCCTCCGTTGGCTGCGGCGGCCGGTTCGGGCTCGAGCAGCTTCTTCACGGCGTCGGACACGACCGCGCCGTCCTGGGTGATGACGGTCGCCTTGGTCACTTCGTCCTCGAAATCAAGGTTCAGCTTCCCGTCCTTGACCATCCCGAGCAGGAGCGCCGAGATGTTCCTGGCGTAGAACGCCGATGCCCCCGCCGGCAT
Organism: uncultured Anaerolineaceae bacterium; assembly: GCA_964522905.1. Classification (GTDB taxonomy): domain Bacteria; phylum Chloroflexota; class Limnocylindria; order Limnocylindrales; family CSP1-4; genus SPCO01. Next base: position 3,248 of record CAZFXH010000339.1, on the reverse strand, counting down.
CGAGGCAGGCAGGTTGTCGGGCGCGATGATCGAGACCGCGTTGGGTGACTCGACCGTCTCGCCGGCCTTGGACAGCTCGCAGTTGCCACCGAGCTCCGAGGCGGCCATGTCCACGATCACCGAGCCAGGCTTCATCTTGCCCACCGCGTCTGCCGTCACGAGGACCGGTGGCTTGCGCCCGGGGACCTGGGCGGTCGTGATCACGATGTCCATCGTGCCGATGACCTCGTTGAGCTCGGCCTGCTGAGCGGCGCGTTCCTCCGCGGTCAGCTCGCGCGCGTACCCGCCGGCCCCGGTGGCGTCGATGGTCGTCTTGAGCTTCACGAACTGGGCGCCGAGGCTCTCGGCCTGCTCCCGTGTCTCCGGTCGGACGTCGTATGCCTTGACGACCGCCCCGAGGCGCCTGGCCGTGCCGATCGCCTGGAGCCCCGCCACGCCGATGCCCAGGATCAGGACGTTGGCGGGCTTGGCCGTGCCTGCGGCCGTCGTGAGGAGCGGGAAATAGCGGCCGTACGCGTTCGCCGCGATGAGGACCGCCTTGTAGCCGCCGACGTTCGCCTGCGAGCTGAGCGCGTCCATGGTCTGGGCTCGGGACAGCGTCCGCGGGATCGCGTCGAGGCTGATCGCCGTCACGCCGGCGTCCGCGAGCGCTTTCGCCGTGGCGGGGTCGATGAGCGGCGCGAGGAAGCCCACGACCGCCTGACCCTTGCGCAGCTGCTTGACCTCGGCGGGCGATGGCTTGGCGACGCGCAGGATCAAGTCCGACTGCTTGTAGAGTGCGCCGGTCGGGACGATGGTCGCGCCGGCGTCGGTGTACGCGCTGTCGGGGAAGGCGGAGCCGTTGCCGGCGCCGGTTTCGACGAGGATCTCGAGCCCGGCCGCCTGCAGCTTGCCGAGCGCTTCGGGTACCAGGGCGACGCGCCGCTCTCCGGGCGCGGTCTCCTTGGCGACACCGACCTTCATGGGCACCACCTGATTCGGAGGGTGACGGACCGCGGACGCCTGGGGAGGTCCGCGGGGGACGCTTGGGGTCGGCCGACAGGATACCGCGGGCGCGCGGACGCTTGCGACGGCCCGCAGGTTGCGGTTTGGGTGCAGGGGATCAGCACGATCCTACAAACGCGAACGAATCTCCCACAGGTCCGGAAACGCGGGCTTGAACAGCGTCGCGCGCAGGTATTCCACGCCGCTCGATCCGCCCGTGCCCTGTTTGGTGCCGATGGTCCGTTCGACCATCTTCACGTGGCGATAACGCCACTCCTGGACGCCCTCGTCGAGGTCCACGAGCCGCTCGGCGACGAGGGCGGCGTCCGGATCGCCCCGGTAGACCGCGACGATGACCTCCTGGACCCGCTCGTCCGGCGCCGTGGCATTCGGGGGCACTGCATGACCGCGCCCGCCCAGGTAGACCAGGAACGAATCCCAGACCGAAGACCCGGCCTGGTCCGCCTCGATCGCCCGGCGCGACGCCGATGCCTCGGGCTGGGCCTGGGCCGCCGCCGGATCCCGGATGCCGAGGAGCGCCTCCACCTGCCGGAAGCCGCCCGACTGGAACCCCGACGCGGACTCGAGCCGGTCGCGGAAGGAGAGGAATTGGAGCGGGGTCATCGTCTCGAGCACGTCGACCTGGGCGACGAGGGTCTTGAGGATCTTGAGGACCCGGTTGAGCAGGTGCAGCGCGCTGTCGGTGTCGCCCGCTTCGAGCGCGCGCTGCACACCGAGCAGCTCGTGGCGGACCTGCTTGAACCAGAGCTCGTAGACCTGGTGGATGACGATGAACAGGAGCTCGTCGTGCTCGGGGCCATCCGCCCCGGCGGATCGCTCCACCTGGAGTGCGAGCAGTTCCGGCACCTTGAGGTAGGACGCGTACGTGACGGCTCGGCGGGTCACGCCGACGATGGTACGCGCGAAGCCATCAGCCCGGCGGACGGATCCGGACGATGAGCATCGCAGCCTCCTCCTCGCCGAGGATCTCTGCGTCGTGCGGGATCGAACCGTCCCAGCGGACGTAGTCGCCCGGGCCGACCTCGACGCTGTGCTCGCCCTGGATGAGCCGCATCCGCCCGCGCAGGACGACGTGGTGCTCGTCCCCGGGATGGGCGTGGGCCCCGACACGCGCGCCCGGAGCCCCGATCACCTCGAGGATCGAGACGTCGCGCGACGTCCGCCCGTCGACATGCTCCACGCGCCCGCCGTCCGCGACCGTCACCGGTCGCTCATCCGCGCGCACCACCCGCGGCGGGGGCACGTCGCTCATCAGGAACCAGGCCGGCGCCACGTCGAGCGCGGCCGCGATCTGCCCGAGCACCGCCAACGATGGCGACGCCTTGTCGTTCTCGATCTGCGAGAGGTAGCCCAGATTCAGGCCACTGCGCTCGGCCACGCCCGCGAGGGTGAGCCCGCGTTCCGTGCGCCAGCGGCGGATCTGTTTCCCGACGAGAAGGCGCGACCGGGTGCCTTCCTCGGACTGTTCCATCGTCATCACTACATTTGCCCTCATCAAACAGGTATTGACAGGAGTATATCATCAGCGTATGGTTGCGCCAGAAACGAACGACCGGACGCCGAAGCGACCGGCGACAGCAGGAGATCCAGACATCATGGACATCGCCATCATCGGCGCCGGTAACGTCGGCACCACCCTCGCCGGCGCACTGGCCCGCGCGGGCCACCGCGTCACCATCAGCGCCACCCATCCGGAGCACGCCGCGCAGGCCGCGCAGGCGACCGGCACCGGCTCCGCCGGCACGAATCAGGAGGCGATCGCAGCGGGCAAGGTGGTGATCCTCGCCGTCCCGGGGAGCGCCTTCGACGCGATCGTCGGCGAGGTCGGCAGCGAGCTGGCCGGCAAGGTCGTCGTGGACGTCAGCAACCGTCCTACGCCCGATCCCTCCGGCGCGGGCACATCGGCCGCCGAGGAATTGCAGGCGCGGATCCCGAACGCGAACGTCGTCAAGGCGTTCAACACGGCCTTCGCCACGCGCCAGGCGGACCCGAACGTCGGGGGCGTCGCGGCCGACGGCTTCGTCGCCGGTGACGACGACGACGCGAAGCGCACGGTCCTCGACCTGGTCGAGTCGATCGGCTTCCGACCCGTGGATGCCGGCTCGCTTGCGGTCGCGCGTACCCTCGAAGGCATGGCCTGGCTGAACATCAGCCGGAACATGCAGGGTGGGACGTGGCAGGACGCCTGGGTGATCCTCGGCCCCGACAGCAGGAGCTGACGAGATGACGTCGATCCCGGTCGC
>CAZFXH010000338.1:0-9576 GCA_964522905.1 uncultured Anaerolineaceae bacterium | reverse complement strand
CCGAAGCGGGTCGCCAATTCGACCCCGACCTCGTGGAGCGGTTCGCGGGGATCGTCGAGCGCGACGACCTGACCGAGACCGGCCAGCGCCTGCGGATCGATTCCCTGGCGGCCCTGCGCAACACCAGCCTGTCATGACGCTCCAGGACGTCCTGACCGTCGCCCTGGACTTCGCCTACCTGGCATTGCTTTTCGTGGCGGTCGGCGAATACCGGCGCCGCCCCGAGCCCGTCGGCCTGGCCGTGGTGGCCGTCTTCGTTGCCGTATTCGTGGTGTTCGCGGCCTCGACCGTCGGGCAGCTGCTGCCCGGGATCGGGACGGTGACGGCGGTGACGGCGGTCGCGGCGTTCGCGGCGTTCATCGCGTTGCCGGTCCTCACGATCAACCTGGTCGGCCACTTCCAACCGGTCCCGGCATGGCTGCTTCGGACGAGTGCGGTGGTCGCCGTCCTGTTCGGCGTCGGAGGCCTGCTGGCGGTGTCTCGCCTCGCACCGGCGATCGGCACCGGACCCACGTTGACGCTGTTGCTGGCCTCGCTGTTCTTCTTCCTCATCCTCGAGCTCGTCGCGGCATCGGCCTTCGTTCGTGAAGCGAGACGACGATCGGGTGCCTCGCGCACGCGCCTGGCCATCGCGGCGTTCGCGACGGCGCTGCTCGCACTGGCCGCGTTGCTCATGCTCCTGGGCGGTATCGGGTCGGCCAGCGACCAAAGCACGGTCGGCTCGCTCATCCGGATGCTGGCGCTGTTCGCGGCGTTCGGGTACCTCGTGGCGTTCCAACCGCCAGGCTTCGTGCACCGCTTCGGACAGCAGGCCACGGCCTACGAATTCGTTCGCCGCTTGAACGCCCTCCCGACCGGTGGGGCTGCGGACGACATCTGGCGACTGCTGGCCCAGATCTCGGCCGACTCGATCGGGGCCCGGGCGGCCGCGGTCGCGTTGCGCGACAGCGAGGGCCGGGTCCGGCGGATCACGGTCGACGACTGGCCGGTCGAAGCGTCGGGTGCGCCGAGTGACCCGCGCACGCTGACACCGGCGGACCTGCCGGCCCGCTGGCGGTCCCTGAGCCTGCCGTTGGTCCTGGACGAGCGCGACTTCGGGGAACTCGAACTGTTCGTCGAGGGCAGCCCGCTGTTCGTGGCCGACGACCTGGCGGTCCTGCAGCTCATCTCCCGCCGGGCGATCCTGGCGGCCGAACGCGAAGAAGTCCTGGCCGAACGGGAGCGGCTCATCGTGGAACTGCGCTCGGCCAGCGCCGCGAAGAGCGATTTCCTTGCCGCCATGAGCCACGAGCTGCGCACGCCGCTCAACTCGATCATCGGCTTCTCGGAGCTCCTGGAGCGGCCCATCTCGCCCGACGGCCACGAGGCTGCCACGGTCGAGGAGTTCGCCGGCCATATCCACGGCTCCGGCCTGCATCTGCTGGAGCTCATCAACGAGGTGCTGGACCTCGCGAAGGTGGAGGCCGGCAAGCTCGATCTGCGCCCGACCGTGTTCGACCTGGAGGAGCTCGTCCGCCACACGATGGGGACCATGAAACCGCTCGCCGACCGGAAGTCGATCCGGCTCATGGCAGAGACGGACGGACGCCTGGAGATTGAGGCCGACCAGGGCCGCATGCGCCAGGTGGTGTTCAACCTGCTGTCGAACGCGATCAAGTTCACGCCCGAGGGAGGGTCGGTGCGGATCGTGCTGGCCAGGGAGGGCGGCTCCTGCCGCCTGGAGGTCATCGACACTGGCGTGGGCATCGCGCCCGACGACCAGGCGTCGATCTTCGAGGCGTTCAAGCAGGCTCCGGCGGCCGCCGGGCTGGAGGGCACGGGTCTCGGCCTGACGCTGGCACGCCAGCTCGTGGAAGCCCACGGCGGCAGCATCGAGCTGGAATCCGAGGTGGGCCGGGGCAGCCGGTTCCGGATCGCGTTGCCGCTCGGGCGGGCCGCGCTGGAACCTGCCCCACCGACGAGCACCGCGGCGGAGCCGGTCGGTGATGGCCAGCGACTCGTTCTCGCGATCGAGGACGACCCATCCGCAGCCGAGCTCCTGCGGGTCTATCTCGAGGACGCCGGGTTCACGACCGCGATCGCCCCGGACGGGAGGACCGGGATCGAGCGGGCCACCTCGTTGCGACCGGCAGCGATCATCCTCGACATCCTGCTGCCCGACCTCGACGGCTGGGAAGTCCTGCAGCGGCTGAAGGGAGCGGAGGCGACCCGCGATATCCCGGTCATCGTCGTGTCGGTCGTGGACGACGCACCGCTCGGGTTGGCCCTGGGCGCCGTCGACTACTTCGTCAAGCCGGTCGCCCGCGAGGCGCTGCTCGCGTCGCTGGGGTTGTTGACGTTCACGACGAAGGTGCAGACTCGGATCGTGACCGCCCTCGTCATCGATGCCGATCCTGAAGCCGCAGTGCGATACCGGGCGCAACTGGAGCCGGACGGCTTCCGGGTCGTCGTCGCGGCCTCCGGCAAGGAGGGCATGGAGCGGGCCCGCGACGAGCGGCCGGATCTCATCCTGCTCGACCTCATCCTGCCCGACACGGACGGTCCGGACCTCGTCGCCCGGCTCAAGGCCGATGCGGCCACCGCCGAGATCCCGATCTGGGTGACCACCCGAGGCGATCTCGACGAGGGTGAACGCGCCCGCATCAACGGCAAGGTCCAGGGTTTCGTGGTGCGTGGCGGCAGCGGACTCGACGCGATCAAGGGCTGGCTCGACCGGATCGCGGCCGGCCCGGGGGCGTCGTCGTGAGCGGCCGCATGGACGGGCGCGTCCCGGGCCGTCCGGGCGCGCCCATCCTGGCCGTCGAGGACGAGGCCCGCAACGCCGCACTCCTGCGGGCGATCCTTGGCCCGGCCGGGTACGACCTGACGATCGCCGCGTCGATCGCCGAGGCACGGGCGGCCGTCGGAGCGAAGAAGCCGGCGTTGGTGCTGCTCGACCGCCACCTGCCCGATGGCGACGGCCTGAGCCTCGCCCGCGAGCTCCGCGCATCGAGCACGACCGCCGGGGTCCCCATCCTGCTCGTGAGCGCGAGCGTGCTGCCAGTGGATCGGATCGCGGCCGAGGAGGCCGGGTGCGCCGGCTTCATCGACAAGCCCGTTCGGGTCGATTCGTTGCTCGCCGAGGTGGCGCGGCACCTCGCCCTGGTCGAGCGCGGTTAGGTCGCCCGGAGGTCGAGCGCTCGGCCCCAGCCGAGCAGCCGAACGGCGATCAGGACCCCGAACGCGGCCAGGACCAGGATCGCCGCCGCCGCGATCGACCCATCGAGCTCGCCTGCGCCGAACTCCCCGTAGACGACGAGTGGCAGCGTCTGCGTTCGGCCCGCGATGTTGCCCGCGAACATGATCGTGGCGCCGAACTCGCCCAGGGCGCGCGCCCAGCTCATGACGAGGCCCGCCGCCAGTGCGGATCGGGCGAGCGGCACGGTGATCCAGCGAAGGACCTGGCGCTCGGCCGCCCCGTCGACGCGCGCGGCGTCCTCGAGATCGCGATCGACCGCGGCGAACCCGGCCCGCGCCGAGCGCACGAAGAAAGGCGCGGCCACGAAGACCTGGGCGAGGACCACGGCGATCGTCGTGAACGGGATCGTGATGCCGACGACCTCCAGCGACGGCCCGACCAGGCCGCGCCGCCCGAAGACGAGCAGCAGCGCGAGACCGGCGACCGACGGCGGAAGCACGATCGGCAGGTCCACGATGGTCTCGAGCAGCGACGAGCCGCGGAACCGCCGTCGCGCGAGGAGGTAGGCGAACGGCGCGCCCAGCACCACGGTCAGGATCAGGCTGACGGCCGTGGTGCCCAGGCTGAGCGCGAGAGCCTCGAGCACGACCGGGTCTCCGAGTGCCGTGGCGAGGGCGCCGCCGCCCACGGCTCGAACCACGAGCACGGCCACCGGCAGGCCGAGGAACAGCACGAGGAGCCCCACGAGCCCCGCAACCGCTCCCCGCTCCAGCCTCACGGTCACGGTGCGGGCGCGGGCGCTGGCCCGGGCTCAGGCGGCGCGAACCCGTGCGACGCGAAGATCGCCTGCGCCGGGTCGGTGACGAGCCAATCGAGGAAGGGGCGTGCCTCGCCGGGGTGGGTGGATGTCTTGACGACCATGCCCGCGTACGACGCGACCACGTTCGCCTCCGCGGGGATGTCGATGGTGGTCACGCCATCGGAGGCCAGCGCATCGGTCTGGTACACGATCGCCGCGTCGCCTTCGCCGAGCTCGATCTTGGCGACCACGACCTTGACGTCATCCTCGCGCGACACGACGTTCGCCGTCACAGCATCGGCGAAGCCGGCCGGATATCCCTCCAGCCGTGCGAGCCCGTCGATGAGCTCGCTGGCGTAGCCCGTGATGGGGACGGCTTCCCCGGCGGCCACGATCCCGATGCCGGGGCGGGCGAGGTCCGCCGGGGTATCGATACCGGCGGGGTCGGCGGCCGGGACGATGATCGCCAGGCGGTTGCCGGCGAAGACCAGCGCCTCCCCGGCGGCCAGGCCGGCATCGACGAGGGCCGAGGGCTGCGTCGTGTCGGCGGACAGGAACACGTCGGCGGGAGCGCCCTGCTCGATCTGCGCACGGAGCGCGGTCGACGCCGCGGTCGAGACCGTCAGGCGGACCGCGGGCGCCGCTGTCGCGTAAGCCCCCGAGATGTCTTCGAGCGTCTCCTTCAGGGAGGCGGCCGCGTAGACGGTCAGCTCAGTCGGTCGGGCGTCAGCCCGGGACAACGGCGTTCCACAGCCCGCGGCGACCATGCCCACAGCCATCGTTGCCAGCAGCACGGTGACGATCGCGGGCGTCCCACCCCTCACTCCCGCGGCTCGCGGACCGCCGGCGCCTCGACGATCACGTTCGTCGCCTTCACGACGCCGGTGGCTTCGTCCCCCTCGCGCAGGTCCATCTCATCGACCGCCTCGGCGGTCATCAGGCTGACCACCCGGTGGGGTCCGGCGAGGATCTCGACCACGGCGACCAGGCCCTCACGCTCGATTCGCGTGACGATGCCCGTGAAGCGGTTGCGGGCTGAGGCACGCACGACGCGCCGAGGCGACGGAACCGCCGCCGAACGACGCTCTGCGAGCAACCGGCGTACCTCGGCGAGCGCGACGAGCCGCTGACCGCCGGCGGAACGGTGGGTGGCGAGCCGCCCATCAGCCTCCCACCGTCGCAGGGTGTCCGGTGACACGCCCAGGAGCTCGGCGGCCTGCCCCAGACGGAGATCGTCCGGGGGTCGTTCGATTCGGTCCACCATACCGAGGAATGTACCGCGACTGCGGGCAGGATGTCCATGAATCCTCGCCGAGGTCCATAGCGATCAGGAACGACGTTCTGGCCGTCGCGGCCATGAATTTCGCGACCTCGAGACCCTCGCGACCCTTCGCGACCATGCCGGACGTGCCTGCGGGGCACGTTATGGCTGCTCAAGCCCGCCGCCCAGCCCGACCACCATGCGTAACGTGCCGGGCCGGCGCGTTAGGTGTCGGAACGGGTCCGGATCGGGCCCTGGGCCGCCCGTACGGAGGGGCAATCTGCCATTACGTGCCCGTGAGACACGTTGAGCATGATCGGGCCGCAGTTCGGATGTTCGGGCGCTCGCAGCGGCCCGGCGACCGCCGCCGAGCAACCGATGGGCAACCTTGGAGGGTTGCGCCTTGGAGTCGCTGAACGTACGATGCGGCCACCCCGCGCAGCCACGTACGGGGCCCGTCCACGTTCCGCTTCGGCGGCTGGATGCAAGGGCCCGCGATGAGCTGACGGGACTGAGGAGTGCCGCCATGGCGACGGTCACGTTCGACCACGTCAACAAGATCTACGGCGATTTCCACGCCGTGAAGGATCTCAACCTCGAGATCGGCGACGGCGAGTTCATGGTCCTGGTCGGGCCGTCGGGCTGCGGAAAGACCACCAGCCTGCGCATGATCGCCGGACTCGAGGAGATCTCCGACGGGACCCTGCGGATCGGCGACCGCGTCGTCAACGACGTCCCGCCCAAGGATCGCGACATCGCGATGGTGTTCCAGAGCTACGCGCTCTATCCCCACATGTCGGTCCGCGAGAACCTCGCCTTCGGCCTGAAGCTGCGCAAGGTCCCCAAGCCCGAGATCGAGCGCCGGGTCAACGAGGCCGCGGAGACCATCCAGCTCCAGAAACTGCTCGATCGAAAGCCCAAGGAGTTGTCGGGCGGCCAGCGCCAGCGCGTCGCGCTCGGTCGGGCCATCGTCCGCGAGCCCGCGGTGTTCCTCATGGACGAGCCACTCTCCAACCTCGACGCCAAGCTGCGCGTCCAGACGCGGGCCGAGATCGCGCGCCTGCACCAGCGCCTCAAGACGACCGTGGTCTACGTCACCCACGACCAGGTCGAGGCGATGACGATGGGCTCGCGCATCGCGGTGATGAACGATGGACTGCTCATGCAGGTCGGCACCCCGCAGTCCCTCTACGACACGCCACTCAACCGGTTCGTGGCGGGCTTCATCGGCAGCCCGTCGATGAACTTCGTGGACGTCACCGTCGACGGGTCGGGCGACACCGCTCGCCTCGTCGGCCCCGGCGACTGGGCCCTGCCGACGCCGCCGCGCCTGCGCGGGATCGCGGGCGACATCGCCGGCAAGAAGCTCGTGGCGGGATTCCGCCCTGAGCACCTCGACATCGGCGAGGCCGAGAAGGAAAGCGGCTCCTTCAGAGCCCGGGCCGACGTCGTGGAATACCTCGGCAATGAGGAGCTGCTCCACCTGAACGCCGCCGACCAGGACATCGTGGCGATCGTCGATTCGGAGCATCGCGTCAAGCCTGGCGACATCGTCGACCTCAAGCTGCCGCTGTCCAAGCTGCACCTGTTCGACTCGGAGACGGGCGAGGCCCTGACGACCGAACGAGCCAGCGCCGCAGAGGCCGTAGAGGTGGTCGCCTGATCGGCGAGCCGACCGAGCGCGGAACCACGGCCCCGGAGGAACCCTCCGGGGCCGATCTCGTCGAGCGGGTCGTAGATTCGAAGGTCCTGCACCGGGGCAGCTTCCTGGAGTTCCGCATCGACACGGTCGAGCGCGCCGACGGGTCGCGCGCGGTCCGGGACATCGCCGGTCACCCCGGGGCGGTGGCGATCGTCGCCATCGACGCCGAGGACCGTGTGGCGCTCGTCCGCCAGTGGCGGCTGCCCGCCGACGCGGCCCTCCTGGAGATCCCGGCCGGGGGTCTCGACGTCGCCGAGGACGGCACCAAGGAGGACCCCGACGCCGCGGCACGGCGCGAGCTCGAGGAGGAGACAGGTCTTCGGGCCCGGACGTGGCAGAAGCTCGGTGAGTTCTACACCGCCCCCGGCTTCACGGACGAGCTCATGCACCTTTACCTCGCGACGGACCCGGAGCCGGCGTCGGACGAACGGCGCCTTGGCCCGGACGAGGACGAACGGCTGATCCTCGAGTGGCGACCGTGGTCGGAGGCAGTCGCGGCCGTCGAACGCGGGGAGATCCGGGACGCGAAGTCGATCGTCGGGCTGTTCTGGCTCGAACGGCTTCGGCGCGGGGCCGACGCGATGAGGTCCGGCTGAAGGGAGCTACCCGGGCTCGGTGGTTTCCGGCTCGGTCGTCTCCGGCTCCGTGGTCTCCGGCTTGCCGGTCACCGGCTCCTCGCCGCCCGGCGACGCCGCGTCCGGTTCGCGGGCAGGGATCCCGGGCGGCCGGCGAGGCCCGGACGGCAGGCGTGCGAGCGCATCGCGATACAGGCGCGACTCCGGGCTCAGGGCGACCGCCAGGCGCAGATGCGTGCCCGCCTCGTCACGCCGCCCCAGCCGCTTGAGGCTCTGCCCGATCGCGTAGTGGGCGTAGTGCTCGGATGGATCGAGCTCGAGCAGTCGTTCGAACGTCGCACGCGCCGGTTCGTGCTGGCCGGAGTTGAAGTACGCCCGGCCGAGCGCCTCGAGGATGGAGGCCTTGCCAGGCTCCACGCGATCGGCGCGCTCGAGCACGATCGCCGCCTGGGCGTGGTGCCGTGCCTCGAGGAGGGCGCGGCCACGCTGGAGCAGCTCGTAGGCCGTCTCGGGAGCGGGGTCCTCGGTACCGGGCTCGCCGCCCGTTCCGTGCTCGTCATGCATGTTGAAGATGGTGGCACGGAACCGGCCGAGCCGCCGTCAGCGCTCCCGGTACGCCGAGAGGTCCACCGGCTTCAATCGCGGGGAGTCGGTGATGCCCGGGATGCGGCCACGCTTGGCGATCGGGCGGCCATCGATCTCCTTGATGTCACCGGTGAAATCGATCGGCGTGGCGCCGCTGATGTACGAGCCGACGGCATACGAGTCGACCGGCGCGCCCGCCTCCTTGAAGTACCCGATGCGCTCGGGGTCGAGGCCACCGGACACCACGATGCGGACGTGGTGGTAGCCCTCCTGGTCGAGTCGGGCGCGCACTTCGTGCACGAGATCGGACGTGACGCGGCCGCGCTCCGAGGGCGTGTCCAGCCGGATGCCGTACAGCTTCTCGCCGAGCGCATGCGCGACCCGGAGCGCCTCCTCCGCCTCGTCCTTGAAGGTGTCCACGAGCACGATCCTGGCCACGTCCTTCTCGAGATGCCGGTCGAACGCGAGGGCGGCCTCGACGGTGTCGCCGAAGATGAGGACAAGCGAATGGGGCATCGTGCCCGTGGGCGCGAGCCCGGCCAACCGCGCGCCGGCGGGTGTCGACGCGCCGACGCAGCCGCCCACGATGGCGGCGTAGTCGAGGACATCGGTGATGTCCGGGTGGATGTGGCGCGCCCCGAAGCTGATGACGGGATCGGGGGCGGCAGCGTCCACGCACTCACGGGCGGCGGTGGCCCAGCCGGTCGAGTGGGCGAGCATCCCCAGGAACGCAGTCTCATAGAGCCCGAACTGCCGGTACCGTCCGCGGATCCGCAGCGCGACCTCGCGCGGTCCGATGCGGTCGCCGTCCTCGAGGGCGTCGAGTCGGGTCTCCGCCGGGTCCGCCCCGGCGAGCACGTGACCCAGCAGGTTCTTCGCCTCGTCGATGCCGCACAGCACGGCCTCGTTACGCGTGAAGACCTCCATCGTGACGAGCGGGTCGAGGCCCTCGGCTGCGAGGATGCTGTCCGCTCGCGCGAAGTAGACGTCAGCAGAATCGCCCGACAGGATCTCGTGCGAGGGACGGGCGCGCTGGATCCCCATCAGTCGGACGCGGCTCCTGGCTCGAGGGTCATGTCGTCGCCGGCGTCCGGGCCGACGCGCCGCCGTGGCCGACGGGGCGGGAGTGTAGACGATGCGACCCTGAGCGTGGGTCAGGAACCGAGATACGGCGTCGCCATCCGGCGCCGGCGCCGGCGTCGGCGGCGGCGGCGTGCCGTCTGGATGACGACCGCGAGGGCGAAGACCAGGGCCAGCACGATCAGCCCGATGCTGATCGCCCGGTTCTGTCCCGCAGCTTCCGCACCGGCCCATGTCGCGGCGACGTACCCGGAAGCGGCGGCCGATCCTGCGAGATCTCCCTTCGCGAAGTCGTCGCGAGCTCTGGCCAGCTCCTCCTCAGGCGTCAGGCCCCAGAGGCCGAGCGTCAGCAGCGGTGTCATCTCCGTGGGTCGCAGCGCGCTGGCCGTGACGTAG
>CAZFXH010000337.1:0-10612 GCA_964522905.1 uncultured Anaerolineaceae bacterium | reverse complement strand
GCGGCATCCCCGGTCGTATTCGCGTCACCCTTCGTGCGAAGCCAATGATCCGACTCGCTGGTATCGATCTCCGTGATTCGATGGGTGAAGGCGACGCCGTTGTCGGCCCGGACCGTGACGACATCGCCGACGTGGAAGTCGGCGGGCGCCGTTTGGACTGCGACGACAGCCGCACCGACCGGGATCGCCGGCGCCATCGAGCCTCCGCGGACCGCGAAGATCTCGAACCCGAGCCTGGGTCCGAAGTTGGTGGCGAGTGCCAGCAGTACCACGCTCACGAGAGATCCGAGCCACAGCGCGGCGAGGCTTCGTCGCACGACCCTCATGGCCCCCGTCCGACTTACCAGCGTCGGCCCGGAGCGATGGCGCGCAGGCTCGGCCACTGTGGCCGAGCCTGCGGTAGGAGCCATGCCTACGGGTTGTTGGAGGTCTGTTCGGCGTCGAACGTGAACGTCGTGGTCGTCGTCGCGGCCTGGTACGCGTTGCCCGTGCCGGACGGGAGGGTGACCCGGAAGCACAGCGTCTCGTTGGCTGCGGCGGCCAGGACCCGGTCACCGGCCTGGGCGCCGACGGCTGGATCACCAAAGCCGGTTCCGCTCGCGCCGAGCACGGTCGCGGCCAGGACGGACGCGCCGTCGAAGTCGTCGCAGGGCGTTCCGGGCGTTGTCACGTCGAGCTCCTTGACCGTGAGGGTCAGGACGTCGCGCAGGGCGTTTCCGTCCGGGTCGGTGCTCGTGGTCGAGAGGGCGTACCGGAACTGGACGCTGCCGTCGTTCTCGACGACCACGTCGTCGGTCACGCTGTCGCCCGGGACCATGCCGGCGGTCGACAATGTCAGCGCGTCGATCTTGACGTCGTCGAGCATGACGCTCCCGGACGAGAACGTCCCGGAGACCGTTTCCTGGTCCGTGAAGACCGCGAGCGAAAGCTGGCCGGCGCCCAGGCTGACGGCGCCGAGCGCGCCGATCAGGAGCCCGAGGAGACGCCGGCGCCGACGCGTGCGAGCCGTTGGTGTCGTCTCGTGATCCATGGGTTGAGTCCCTCAAGATGAGTGCTCTGCAACAGACATTTCAAACGCGTTGCAATTGAGCGATAAATTGGACTTGGGTGGAGGAAAGGCCCACAGCTCGATAGTCCGGACGGCTCGGTACTATCGGCGGTCGTGTGCGTAGACTTCCAGGTGGCGTCGACCGCTCCGTTCCGCATGCGAGGGCACATGACCGACACTCCGGATCCGCCCGCGGGAACGACGCGCGGGATGGATCGATGACGTCCGTCGCGTATGCCGGCGAGCCTGGGGCGTTCGCCGAGGACGCCGTCCTTGTGGCGTTCGGCGACGTCGAACGGCACGCTGTCGGGAGCTTTCGGGCGGTCTTCGAGGCAGTCGCCTCTGGCGCCGCAGCGGCCGGCGTGGTCCCCATCGAGAACGTCATCCATGGGACCGTCCGCGAGAACTACGACCTCCTGATCGAGTACGACCTGGCGATCGCCGGCGAGGTCGTCGTCCCGGTCCGGCTGTGCCTCGCCGCGCTGCCCGGCCAGCGCCTCGAGGACATCGAGCGCGTCTACTCGCACATCCAGGCCCTCGGTCAGGCAGAGGGTTTCCTGCGCGCGCGCCCGTGGCAGCTCCTCTCGACCTACAACACGGCCGGCGCAGGCAAGGCCATCGTCGAGACTGGGGAGCCTCGGGCAGCCGCCGTCTTGTCGCCGAGGGCCGCGGCCCTATTCGGGCTCGAGATCCTCGCCGACGAGATCGGCGACCTCCCGGACAACCGGACACGCTTTCTCGTGCTCACCGTCCCGGGCGCGGCCGCCCCGGCGCTCGTCAACCCACCGGCAGTGCGACGAACGACACTCGTCGTCGCCGTCCGGAACGAACCGGGCACGCTGCTCGCGGTCCTGCGCATCCTTGCCGAGCATGGGCTGAACATGCGCAAGCTCGAGTCGCGGCCGAGCCGCGAACGGGCGTGGGAGTACGTGTTCTGGATCGATCTCGACGGGGACGCGGCCGAGCCCGCGATGGCCGCGGCGCTCGAACGCGTCCGCGATGTCACGACGATGACGCGGGTCCTGGGCAGCTACCCGAGTCCCGACGCGTAACGCGCAGTCAGATCGCGCTGACGCAGGCCTTGCAGCGAGCGAGCCGGCGGCGACCCTGCGTCGGCGCCCTCGAACGCGATGCTACCCTTGGCCCTTCCCGCCAAGCCATCCCATCGGAGGCCATGACGCGCATGGACCAGGCGTTTCGTGATGCGATCGACGCGGGATACGCCCTCGACCCGGTCGAGGAACCCTCGATCGTCATCGGCAGCGCGATGCACCACGGCGAGATGCACAACGAGACACGGGTTGCGGTGGCCCTCTCCATGCTCAACCGTCACGGGCTCATCGCGGGTGCCACCGGCACGGGCAAGACCAAGACCCTCCAGCTCCTCGCCGGCCAGCTGTCCAAGGAAGGCGTTCCGGTCTTCGCGGCCGACATCAAGGGCGACCTCTCGGGTATCGCGCTCCCCGGCGACGCGGCGAACCCGAAGGTGCAGGAGCGCGCAGCATCGCTCGGATGGGAATTCGAGGCGAGGGGCCACCCAGTCGAATTCCTGTCGCTGACCGGGGCGAAGGGCGCGCAGGTGCGTGCCACCGTGCATTCCTTCGGACCGCTGCTGCTCGGCAAGGTGCTCGATCTCAACGACACCCAGACGAGCATCCTTGCGCTCATCTTCAAGTACTGCGACGACAACGACCTGCCGCTGCTCGATCTCAAGGACCTCGCCACGACCCTCAAGTTCCTCGCGTCGGACGAGGGCAAGCCGATCCTCAAGGAGTACGGTGGGATGTCGGCCGCGTCCGTGGGTGTGCTGCTGCGCTCGATCGTCGTGCTCGAGCAGGAGGGCGCGGACGTCTTCTTCGGCGAGCCTGAGTTCGACGTGGCCGACCTGCTCCGCACGACACCCGACGGACAGGGCGTGGTCAGCGTCCTGGAGCTGGCGGACGTCATGGACCAGCCCCGCCTGTTCTCGACGTTCATGCTCTGGATGCTCGCCGAGCTTTACGAGAGCCTGCCCGAGGTCGGCGACCTGCCCAAGCCCAAGCTGTGCTTCTTCTTCGACGAGGCGCACTTGCTGTTCGACGATGCGTCGGAGGCGCTGATGGACCAGGTCGAGCGGACCGCGCGGCTCATCCGCTCGAAGGGCGTGGGTATCTACTTCGTGACGCAGGCGCCCACGGACGTGCCGTCGTCGGTGCTCGCGCAGCTCGGCAACCGTGTGCAGCACGCGTTGCGAGCCTTCACCCCGGACGACGCCGACGCCCTGCGCAAGACGGCCAGGACCTTTCCGACGACCGAGTTCTACGACGTCGAGAAGACCATCACCTCACTCGGGACCGGCGAGGCGCTGGTGACCGTGCTGACACCGCGGGGCGTGCCGACACCCCTGGCGGCGACCCGCCTCCTGCCGCCGGATTCCCAGATGGCACCCATGCCGCCAGATGCACTCGCGACGGCCATCGCGGGGAGCGCCTTCCAGGCGAAGTACGGCACGACCGTGGACCGCGACAGCGCCCACGAGCGGATCACGGCGCGGCTGTCCGCCGCCCGCCACGCGGCCGTCGCGGCGGCCACCAGGGCGGGCCTCGACCCGACCACAGCCGGCGGCCTCAACGACATGACCCCCGCCCAGCAGGCCCGCGAGCTCGCCCGCCAGCAGAAGGCCATCGAGGCCGCCCAGAAGCGCGCCGTACAGGAGGCCGAGCGCCAGCGGCGCGCGGGCGATAAGGCCGTAGCGGCCGCCGCGAAGGCACGCCAGAAGACCATCGACACCGCCCTGCGGACGGGCGGCAAGGTCGTCACCTCCCGCCTGGGTCAGGACATCGTGCGTGGGGTCTTCGGGGTGCTGTTCGGTGGCGGCAAGGGCCGCTGACGCACTGAGCACGACGAGCGCGCCATCGGCCTGGACGGACCCAGCCTGGCGCCACGAGATCCTGGCCTGGGCGAGCGCGGCACTGGAGGCCGCGGGGCTCAACGTCGCGGGCCCGATCGAGCAGCCACACGTCCGGCCATGGTCCACGGTGTTCCGCATCCCGACGGACACCAGTACGTTCTGGTGCAAGGCGGCTGGCCCTGGGCCGCGTCACGAAGCCGCGTTGCTGGAACGGTTCACGGCTTGGGGGACGAGCCACGTGCTGCGGCCGCTGGCCGTCAATGTCGCCCGGGGCTGGATGCTGCTGCCCGACGGCGGCCCGCGCCTGCGCGATCTCGCGCCGGGCCAACGCGGGGACCACGATCTCGAGGCGTGGATCCGGCTGATGCCGGTGTATGCCGAGCTCCAGCGATCGGTGGCGGATCGTGCCGACGATCTCGTCGCGGCCGGGGTGCCCGACGAGCGGCCGGGCCGGCTCTTCGCGGTCCTCGACGGACTCGTCGAGGCGGATTCGACCTGGGAGCGGCTCGAGGGCGAGGAGGTCGAGCAAGGGGCGGTGGCGCGCGAGACCCTGCGCCGCCGGCGCGAGGATGTCGCTGCGCTCGACGGAGCCCTTGCGTCGAGCGGGATCGCGTCCACGGTCGAGCACGGCGACCTGCACGGGGGCAACATCCTCGTCGGCCCGGACGGCGTCCGCTTCTACGACTGGGGCGACGCCACCGTGGCGCACCCGTTCGGGACGCTGACGACGACCCTTCGATCGATCGCATATCACACGGGACTCGATGAAGACGGCCCGGAGCTGGCCCGGGTGCGCGACGCCTACACCGGGGCCTGGACCGACGTGCTGCCGCGGTCCGCGCTCGCGGAGGTCGCGGGCCTCGCAACCGATCTCGCCCATATCGGCAAGAGCTCGGCGTGGACTCGCGCCATGGATGGTGTCGAACCGGCGGCGATGGGTGAATACGCCGGCGGCGCGGGCGGCTGGCTCATCGACTTCGCGGACCGCCTGGAGCGACGCCTCACTCGATGACGAGGTCGGCTGGGACGTCGTCCGCCACCGGCGGATAGGTCGGCTTCAGGGCGGCGATCGTGTCGGCGAGGATCGACGCCACGGCCAGGTTGCGGAACCACTTGCGGTTCGCCGGGATGACGTACCACGGCGCCGCGGCGGTCGAGGTCTTCGAGAGCGCCTCGTCGAACGCGGCCCGGTAGTCGTCCCAGAGCTTGCGTTCATCGAGATCGCCCATCGAGAACTTCCAGCGCTTCGTCGGATCGTCGTAGCGGGCCTGGAACCGCTCGCGCTGCTCGTCTCTGTCGATCGCCAGGAAGAACTTCACGATCGTCGTCCCGTTGTCGACCAGGATCCGCTCGAAGTCGTTGATCTGGCCATAGCGCGCCGCCCAGACCTTGCGCGGCACGAGGTCGTGGACGCGAACGACCAGCACGTCCTCGTAGTGCGAGCGGTTGAAGATGCCGATCTCGCCCTTGCGTGGGACCTTGTGATGGATGCGCCAGAGGTAGTCGTGGGCGAGCTCCTCGGCCGATGGGACCTTGAAGCTCGTCACCGGGCAGCCCTGCGGGTTGAACGCCTCCATCACCTTGTTGATGGTGCCGTCCTTGCCCGCGGCATCAATGCCCTGGAGCACGACGAGGACCGAGCGCTTCGCTTCCGCCCAGAAGCGGTCCTGGAGGTCGGCCAGGCGGGCCAGCTGCCGCTCGAGCTCGGGTTCCGCGCTGACCTTGTCCCAGCCGTGGGTGCCGCCGTGATCTCGCCGCGCGAGCCGGACGCGCGACCGGGGAGGCACGATGAGGGTATCGCGCAGATCGATCCGCTTGGCCACCAAGGCGGTCCTCCGGGGATTGGCGTCGAGGGACTCGGACGTATGATGCGACCGTACCGCATCGCCCGTCCCAGGAGCCGCTCGCAATGACCGTCGTCGGCACCAAGCCGCACCCCATCTTCCTCGCAGGCCGCTGGGTCGAGTCGCCGGACGTGCTCGAGGTGGCCAACCCGGCCAACGCGGCGGAGCCAGCCGGTGCGACCTACAACGCCACGCCTGAGCAGTACGAGGAAGCGGTCGAAGCGGCCGTCGCGGCGTTCGAGGTCACCCGCCACCTTCCAGCGTACGAGCGCGGCCGCATCCTGCGCGACATCAGCGCGGGGATCAAGGATCGCCGCGACGAGCTGGGTCGGCTCATCTCGCTCGAGGCCGGCAAGCCGATCCGCGACGCCATCGTCGAGGTCGACCGTGCCGTCCTGACGTTCCGCCTGGGCGCAGAAGAGGCCGAGCGGATGACCGGTGAGCTGATCCCGCTCGATCTGATGCCCTCGTCGAAGGACCGGGTGGGCCTCACGCGCCGGTTCCCGATCGGCCCGATCGCCGGCATCAGCCCGTTCAACTTCCCGCTCAACCTCGCCGCGCACAAGGTGGCCCCGGCGATCGCGAGCGGGAACCCGATCGTCCTCAAACCGCCGTCCAAGGACCCGCTCACGATGCTCACGGTGGCCGAGATCATCGAGGCTGCCGGCCCGCCGGCAGGCTCCGTGAGCATCCTGCCGATGACCCGCGAGCTGGGCGACCGGATGGTCGCGGACGACCGATTCAAGCTGTTGACGTTCACCGGCAGCCCATCGGTCGGCTGGCGGATGAAGGAGCGCGCGGGCAAGAAGAAGGTCGTGCTCGAGCTCGGGGGCAACGCCGGCGTCATCGTGGACGCAACGGCGGACCTCGACTGGGCGGTCAAGCGCGTCCTCGTCGGCGGATACGCCTACGCCGGCCAGGTCTGCATCAGCGTCCAGCGGATGTTCGTCCACGAGGCGATCTGGGACGAGTTCATGGCGGGGTTCCTCGACGGCGTCGGCAAGCTCAAGCTGGGTGACCCGCTCGATCCGACGACGGACTTGGGGCCGATGGTCGACGAGAACCAGGCGTCGCGCACCCAGCGCTGGGTCGACGAGGCGGTCGCGATGGGCGGCACTGTGCTCGCCGGCGGCAAGGCCGAGGGCACGTTCTTCCCGCCGACGGTGCTGACCGACGTTCCTCTGGCCGCGCAGGTCTGCTCGAACGAGGCGTTCGCGCCGGTGGTCGTCGCGTTCAAGTTCCGCGGCCTGGACGACGCGATCACCCGGGTCAACGATTCGATGTTCGGACTCCAGACGGGGGTGTTCACGAACGACCTCGCGGGGGCGTGGCGGGCCTTCAACGAGCTCGAAGTCGGCGGCGTCATCGTCAACGACGTCCCGACGTACCGGATCGACCACATGCCCTACGGCGGAGTGAAGGATTCGGGGTTGGGGCGCGAAGGCCTGCGCTGGGCGATCGAGGACATGACGGAGATCCGGATCATGGTGCTGGCCCAGCCAGGATGAACCCACGGCGCGCCGGCGGATCAACCTCGCCTGAAGCGACACCGTGAGCGCCGAGTTCCTGCTGACGACCTTCATCGTCGTCGCGACCCCAGGGACCGGTGTCCTGTACACGCTCGCGGCCGGGCTGTCCCGGGGTGCCCGCGCCAGCGTCATTGCCGCGTTCGGCTGCACGCTTGGCATCGTTCCGCACATGGTCGCGGCAATCACTGGACTGGCCGCGCTGCTGCACACGAGCGCCCTGGCGTTCGAGGTCCTGAAATATCTTGGTGTGGCCTACCTCCTGTTCATGGCCTGGAGCACATTCCGCGACACGGGCGCGTTCACGGTGGCGGAGTCCGCGCCCGTCTCGGCGGCGAAGGTCATCACCTCCGGGATCCTGATCAACATCCTCAACCCGAAGCTGACGATCTTCTTCTTCGCCTTCCTGCCGCAATTCGTGCGCGTGACGGAGCCCCAGGCGCCGCTGCGGATGCTCGAGCTCAGTGCCGTCTTCATGCTCGTCACGTTCGCCGTGTTCGTCCTGTACGGGATCTCCGCCGCCTCGATCCGAAGCCACGTGATCTCACGCCCGCGCGTGGTGACCTTGATGCGCCGGACCTTCGCCGGCACGTTCGCACTGCTGGCGGGCAGACTCGCGTTCACGGAGCGGTAGGGTGGTGCGGGCGGTCGGCTGACCGTCCCGCGGCCCGCGACGACGCCGATGCGCCGGCCCCGGCGTGCGCCATGCTTGCCGCATGGACCTGACGCTCAGTGACGGCCAGCTCGAACTCCAGGGTCTGGCGCGAGCGTTCACCCAGGATGTCCTCCAGCCGCTCGAAGCCGAGTTCGAGCAGGCCGGTGGACGGCTCTCGGGCGACGCGAGGAAGCGGATCCGGGAGGCCTCGATCGCGGCCGGACTCGCCGGGGGGTCGCTGCCGCGCGAGGTCGGTGGGCAGGGTTGGACGATGCTCGAACAGGTGATCGTCCACGAGCAGCTCGGACAGTCGACCGGCGGCATGTGGTCGTTCATCCCGGGCGCCTACAACGCGCTCATCCACTGCTCCCCGGAGCAACGGTCACGCTACCTCGACCCCAGCATGCGCGGCGAACGCTTCGGGAGCTACGCCGTCACGGAGCCAGGCGCCGGGTCCGACGCCCGCGCCCTTGCTGCGACGGCGGTCCGCGACGCGGACACCGGGGAGTACGTGCTCAACGGCGAGAAGTGGTTCGTGACGGGGCCGCCGGACGAGACCGACTTCATGATCTTCCACTGCCACGTCGTGGATGGCGATGCGCGGCTGCCGACGCTGTTCCTTGTCGATTACGACACGCCCGGCGTGTCGATGACCCACGATCCCGACTACATGCACACGTTCGCCGACCGGCACCCCCAGTTCGTGCTCTCGGACGTGTGCATGCCGGCGTCGTCCGTCCTGGGCGGGGTGGGACAGGCCGACGAGCTCACGAACGAATGGTTCGTCGAGGAGCGCATCCACATCGGGGCCCGCTGCACCGGCGCGATGGAACGGCTGCTGACACTGGCCGTCGAATGGGCCGGCGACCGGATGCAGTTCGGCCAGCGCCTGCTCGACTTCCAGGGCGTGTCCTTCCCCCTGGCCGATTCGGCCGCCGACGCGGCCGCGGCGCGGCTGCTCACCCGGGAGGCGGCCTGGCTGGCTGACAGCGGCGCCGACCCGAAGGTCGTCCACGCCAAGGCCTCGCTCGCGAAGCTGTTCGCTTCGGAGGCGGCGTTTCGCTGTGCAGATCGCGTGGTCCAGGTGTTCGGCGGGCGCGGCTACATGCGCGAATATCCGGCGGAACGGTTCTTCCGCGAGCTCCGCGTGGACCGGATCTGGGAAGGCACCTCCGAGATCCAGCGCCTGATCATCGCCCGGGCCCTGGAGAAGCGCGGCGTCGACCGGGTCGTCGGATGATGGGCATCAGGCCGGGCGTCGTGTGGACAATGGCGCCACCAGCGTTCCAACCGGCGTCGGAACACAGCGAAACAGCCAGGTCATGGGGGTTCCGTGGTCCGGTGGAACGCTCCTGGCCCCAAGATTCGAGGGCACGCGTGCGGTGACGGTGCCGACGTCGCTCGAGGGCACGATCGATCTGCGGCCATTGTTCGCCCCGCGATCGATCGCGGTGGTGGGCGCATCCCCGCGCAGCTGGATCGCGGAGACCGTGCGCGACAACCTTCGCGTGACCGAGAGCGCTACCCGCTGCCACTTCGTCAACCCGCGCTACGACGAACTGCACGGGCAACCCTGCTACCCGAGCCTCGACGCCCTGCCTGAGCGACCGGACGTCGCGCTCGTGGCGCTGAACCCGTTGCGTGCCGGGATCGTGACCCGGGACGCCGCCGCGGCCGGCATACCGGCCGTCATCATCCCCGGCGGCGGCGTGGTCGAGGGCGGCGAGGCGGCCGCCACGATGCAGCGAGAGGTGGCCGAGATCGCCCGCGAGCACGGGATCGCCCTTGTCGGTCCCAACTGCATGGGTGTCATGGACCTCACGGTCAATTCCTCGGCCTACATCGGCGACGTCTCGCCGTACCTGCCACGAGGCGGGGTCGCCGGCATCGCCCAGTCGGGCTCGGTCACGGACGCCTTCATCCACTCCGGGTCGCGGATCGGATTCACCAGGATCATCAGCTGCGGGAGCGAGGTCGTCCTGGACGTCTGCGACTACCTGGCCTACTGCCTCGACGATCCCGAGACGACCTCGGTCATCCTGTTCCTCGAGGGATTCAAGCGGCCGGAGCGCTTCCTTGCGCTGGCCGATCGGGCGCTCGAGCTGGGCAAGCCGATCATGGCGGTCAAGGTGGGTCGCAGCGACCAGGCGCAGGCATCGTCGGTCGCCCATTCCGGCTCCCTCGCCGGCGAGGCGCGGGTCACGGATGCTGCCCTCGACGCCGCCGGGGTGATCCGGTGCGCCGACCTCGACGAGCTGCTCGAGACCGCCGAGCTCGTGGAGGGAACCCGCCGGACGGGCCGATCGGTCGGACGCGGGCGGACCGGGGTGGTCACCGTGAGCACCGGTGAGGCCTCGCTCGTGGCCGACCTCGCGCCGCGGACCGGGATCGACCTGCCCCCGCTGCCCGAGACCGCCCGTACCCGGATCCTCCAGCACCTGCCGACGATGGGCTACGTCGGGAACCCGATGGACCCGTGGGGCGCCGGCGACCCGCCCACGGCCTACGGCGCGGTCTTCGAATCGATGGCCGCCTCGGACGCCTACGACGTCCTCGTGCTGGTCCACGATTTCCCGTACAAGTCGATGCCGGCCGAGGTGGCCACCGCGAACGACGTGACCCTCCAACTCCTCGCCGCCACCCGCGATC
>CAZFXH010000336.1:0-6631 GCA_964522905.1 uncultured Anaerolineaceae bacterium | reverse complement strand
ATCGTCGTGCCGGCGAGGCTCGGTCGGAGCTTCCGCTGGCTCCTCTCGGCCACGGTCGTCAACAACGTCGGCGATGGCATCGCCTACTCGGCCGGCCCGCTCCTCGTTGCGTCCCAGACGCGGGATCCCTTTATCGTTTCGATGGCGTTGCTCAGCCAGTACCTGCCCGTGCTGATCTTCGGCGTCATCGGCGGGACCATCGCCGACCGCGTCGATCGGCGGCGGATGGTCGTGGTCGTGGACGTGGGGCGTGCCATCGTTCTCGTGGTCCTTGTCGCCACGATCGTGAGTGGGACGGTCAGCATCGCCGTGGTCCTTGGCGCCTTGTTCGTGCTCGGCACGGCCGAGACCTTTGCCGACGCTGCGAGCAGCACCCTGGTCACGGGACTCGTGGCGCGGGAGGACCTCGGCATCGCCAATGCGCGGATGCAGGGGGCGTTCCTGCTCACGAACCAGCTGGTGGCACCACCGATCGGCGCGTTCCTGTTCGCCGTGGGCATGGCGCTGCCGTTCGCGACCAATGCCGCCTGCTTCGCGCTGGGGGCGCTCCTGGTGACACGCGTCGTCACGAGCGCGAGGGCCGAGGTGATCGGGCCGTCCAGCCTGCGAGCCGACATGGTCGAGGGTATCCGCTGGCTCGCCGCGCATCCGCCGATGCGGACGCTGGCGCTGACGATCTTCACGTTCAACGTCACCTACGGGGCGGCGTGGTCGGTGCTCGTCCTGTACGCCACCGAGCAGCTGGGCCTCGACGAAATAGGCTTCGGCTTCCTCTCGACGGCGGTGGCCGCCGGCGGGATACTCGGCATCGCCTCGTACGGCTGGCTCGAGCGGCGGTTCTCGCTCGGCGACATCATGCGCGTCGGACTGCTGATCGAGACGGGCACACACCTCGTGCTGGCGGTGACGACGTCAGCGGCGGTAGCACTGCTCACGATGGTGGTGTTCGGGGCGCATGCTTTCGTCTGGGGTACGACATCGACGGTCGTGCGGCAGCGCGCCGTCCCCGATGAGCTGCTCGGCCGTGTGGGCGGCGTCTACCGTGTCGCGGTGGTGGGCGGGCTGGTCATCGGCACGCCGATCGGCGGCGTCCTGGCACGGACCTTCGGGATCGCAGCGCCCTTCTGGTTCGGGTTCGTGGGTTCCGCGTTGCTCGTGGTCATCCTGTGGCGACAGTTCGAGCACATCGCCCACGCCGGTGACGAACCGGAGCCCAGACGGGTCGAGGCAGGTGACCTGACCTAGTCGAGCGCCACGATCAGGCTGGAGACGAGCAGGAGCATCGCGACCGGCACCCAGATCCGGCGTTCGCCCGCGCTCCTGCTGATCGAGTTCAAGACGACCGCGACGGCCGAGATGGCTACGGGCACCCAGACCAGCCACGGGAAAGACACGGCGAGCTCCGGCAGCACCAGGCCCGCGGCCGAGAGCACGACGACGGCGAGGAGCCCGATCAGGCCGGCCTGGACGACGGCGGCGATTCGCAGCGGGGGAGGGAAGCGCCCCGGATAGGTGCCACCCATCGCATAAGCGCCCCACGGCGCTCCGAGGGCCAGGGCGAGCTGAAATGCAACGACCCCGCCGGCCACGACAGCAAATACGACGGCGGCAAGGGTGGTGATGTCCATCCACCCATCATCGCAGAGGGCCTGCCGGGAACGCGTGCGACTGCACGCTCGCCGAGGAACGTCAGCCTAGGCGGGTGCGTCGAGGGGCGCCGTGTCGTCGGGGCCGGACGCGTAGCCGGTCCGCCGCCAGTCCGCGTACCCGGTCACGAGGCCGTCGTCATCGACGGTCAGGTCGGCTTCGAACGTCCCGCTCGCGTAGCGGTACGTGAACTCGTCAATTCGCGTGTAGGTCTGGGCGGCCTTGATGACGGTCAGCTCCGGGAACGTCAGCCACGCGGCCTGGATCGTCTGCGACGTCCCGACCGCCATGCGGAGGCGTCGGATCGGGAGGGTATTCGTGGACGGGCTGCAGCCGAGATCGACGTCGGTGCATCCCTTGAGCCCGCGCGCTGCAGCGCCGTCGACGGTCCAGCTGCCCTTGGCGTTCCGCTCGAGCGTGATCGTCCG
The DNA here is from genome assembly GCA_964522905.1 of uncultured Anaerolineaceae bacterium. Classification (GTDB taxonomy): domain Bacteria; phylum Chloroflexota; class Limnocylindria; order Limnocylindrales; family CSP1-4; genus SPCO01. The sequence continues at coordinate 4,556 of CAZFXH010000336.1, read as the reverse complement.
CGTCTCGAACCCGCGGAGGTCGCGGACGTGCACGGCGGTCGTCACCCCGGTGCGGTCCGCGAGGACGCGGTACTCGATCCGGACGGGCAGGCCACCCTCGGCGCCGAGGACCGTGCCGATGAGCGACAGCCCATTGTCGCGGAGCGTCAGCGTGCAATGATCGTCGGTTTCGACCTCGTCGGATCTCCGCCAAGCCACCCGTCTCGTCGTCATCGGGCCTTCAGACGTGCTGGTCCACGAAGATCGGAAAGTTGGCGAGGTCCATTCGCGTCCTCATCCATGACGGTCCCGGTCAGGACCCGCCGACCAGTGTAGCGACGCGACCCTACCGATCGAACCCGTGTCGGTCAGCCCCCCTGATCGGCGAGCTCGCCGATCGTGCGTGGCTCGAGTGCTGCCGCAGCGCGCCGAAGACCGCGCGCCAGCGACAGGCGAACGGCGTGCTGCCGGGGAGGTGCGGCGACCGCGAGAGGCCGTCGCTTGGTGTGGCTCTCGGCCTGATCTGCGTCGAGTCCGATGAGGAGGGTCCCCATCGCTGCTGGGTCGAACATGTCGGATCTCCTTCGTAATGGGTGTGTTTTGTCCTGGAACACCTTCTCGCTTGAACGAGCGCGAGTCCAACACCTGTCGGTCTCCGATTACCATCAGGAATGCGTGAATACTCCCGGCAGCCCGATCGGCAATGAGCTCGAGATCCGCTCGCTCCGCTACTTCGTGGCGGCGGCGGAGGAGCTCAACTTCACGCGGGCCGCAGCGCGCCTGTTCGTCGCCCAACAGGCGCTCAGTCGCGAGATCCAGCGACTCGAGGCGCGACTGGGCACGACCCTCTTCCTGCGGACGACCCGTCGCGTGACCTTGACGCCGGACGGGGAGCGGCTGCTCGTCCGCGCCCGCGACCTGGTGGCGCGGCACGACGCCGTCTGGGCAGATGTCCATGTTCCCGCCGCTCAGCCGACCGTCGTGGACCTGATGAGCGACGGACGGCTCACCGCGACCCGGATCCTCGAGTCGGCGCGCGTTCGAGCCCCGGCGGTCGACTACCGCGGCCGCCACACCGGCGGCACGGGGGCGGCGCTCGAACGATTGGCGACCGGCAGCCTCGACGTCGTCTTCGGACGGGTCGGCTGGCTCGATGCCCGGCCGATGCCCACCATCGACCATGTCCTGGTCCGCCTGGAGCCGCTGGCGCTCCTCTTGCCCGAGGAGCATCTGATGGCGCAGCAGGAGGCGGTCCCGGTGCGCAGCCTGCAAGGGCTGGAGATCGATGGGCTGCCGCCGCATTCGAAGACACCCGAATGGGCCGACATGGTCCTTCAGTTCTTCGCGTTGTCTGGGGCGCACTCCACACCGCCGCACCTTCCGGCCGTCGGGCTCGAAGAGCAGGGCTATCACCTGGTGCGCCAGGGGCTCCCGATCCTGACATCCATCGACCACGTCGACGTTCCGGGCGGCGTCCTCCGCCCGCTCGTGGATCCGGTGCCGCTCTACGCCTGGTCGATGGCGTGGCGGCGCGACACTGAGAGCGATGGGATCACGGCCCTTCGCGCTGCGGCCTCGGAGATCGCAACGGCGGAGGGCTGGCTCCGGGCAGATGCCGATCGGGATCAGGAGACCTGGCTGCCCGAGCCTGATAGCTCACGCCTCGCCAACGGCGAGTTCAAGCTGGTGACCGCCGGGTCGTGACGGCCTTGGGCGTAGCATGGGACGCCGCAAAGCGAAGCGAGGACTGATGATGTGGGCTGAGTCAGACCTGTCCGTGCCCCAAGGAGCTTGGGTAACGGCATGACCGAAGAGGACCTGCCCGCCAGCGAGGCCGCCCGGGCCAGACGCCGCGACCGCGACATGGAGGCGGAGCGCCGGGCGTTGCTGCGTCCTGGGATGGCCAAGGTCTTCCGCCAGGTCACCGAAGCCGCCGCGAAGCCCCCCAAGCCCAAGCAGCAGAATGCGAAGCGCCCGAAGCAGAAGTGAGCCATCCCTCGGGCTGGAGGGATGGCTCAGCTCCGTTACCGCGTGACGATGACCGCCTCGAGGTACTCGCTCGGCACGACCATCGCGCCGTCCTCGGCCCGATTGAACCGCCCGATGAGCTCGAGCAGGTCCGCCCGAAGCGCACCCTCGCCGGCGTCGCCGACAGCCTCGAACGACTTCAGGATCGGGCCGTAGTAGCGGCGCCAGTAGTCGATGAACGCCGACGGTGAGCGATCGCGGAAGACGTAGTGGCGCCGCTCGAAGCGGATCTCGGCGATCGCGCCAGCGAATAGCTCGTGCAGACGCTCCTCGGTGCCCCACTGGATCGGCGAACGAAGCCCCGCCGGCGGCGGTACGTGCCGAGCGTTCGTCTTGAACAGCTGCCCGATGAAGCCCTCGGGCGTGTGCGCGACGAGACCGATCCGTCCGCCGGGCCGTGTGACCCGCACGAGCTCACTCGCGGACCGCTCCTGGTCCGGCGTGAACATCACCCCGAACACGGAGCTGACGACATCGAAGTTGCCGTCGCCGAACGGGAGGCTCTCCGCGTCGCCCTCGACGTACACGGCGGCCACGCCCTCGGCATCGGTGCGCCGACGCGCCCGTTCCAGCAGGGCCGGGACATAGTCGATCCCGGTGACCTCAAGGCCACGTCGAGCGGCCGCGATCGCGGCGTTGCCGCTGCCAGTCGCGACATCGAGGAGCCGCTCGGTCGAGTGCGGGTCGAGCGCCTCGATCAGGAGCTCCGACACGATCAGGATCTGCGTGGCGATCAAGTGATAGTCGCCGCTCGCCCAGGTCGCCTGCTGGCGCTGCCTGATGGCGACAAGATCCGGCGATGGCGTCACCGCCGGTGCGTACGTACTGGTCATCGATTTCTTCCTTCGTTCACTCATGGGTGGGCTTCATCGTCGAGCGCCACCAACGACGACATCGTCGCCCGGCAGAGTGAGGGAAGAAATCACGGGAATCCCTATGCTTTGTGGCTGATGCGGCCTCGACTTGACGCGGCATGCGACCCTTCGGAGGCAGTCGCACGACCCCGCGAGAAAGGAGCGAGATGGGAGCACCCATGTCCAGCCAGAAGGTAGCCACCTCCTTGCACGACATGAGGCCCTATGCGTACCCTCAATCTCGGGATCCTCGCCCACGTCGACGCCGGTAAGACCACCCTCAGCGAGCGGCTTCTCTACACGGCCGGCGCGATCGACCACGTCGGCAGCGTCGACGCCGGCACCACCCAGACCGACACGCTCGACCTCGAGCGCGAACGGGGCATCACGATCCGCTCAGCGGTCGCCTCGTTCTTCCTGGGCGACCTCGCGGTCAATCTCGTCGACACTCCCGGCCACCCGGACTTCATCGCGGAGGTCGAGCGCGTCCTCGGCGTCCTCGACGGCGCCGTGCTCGTCGTCTCGGCGGTCGAGGGCGTCCAGCCCCAGACGCCACTGCTCTTCCGCGCCCTCCAGCGGCTCCACGTCCCGACGCTGATCTTCGTCAACAAGACCGACCGGGCGGGCGCGGACCCGGAAGAGGTCATGGCCGCTCTGCGGCGACGCCTCGGCGCCGGTGTCGTACCGATGCTCCGCGCCATCGACGCCGGCCGCCGCGAGACGACGGTCCTGCCGTTCACCGAGGGCGACGAGACCCATCGACAGACCCTGATCGAGGCCCTCTCAGAGCACGACGGCGCGATCCTCGACGCCTATGTCACCGACCCGACGACACTCACGGACGCGCGCCTGCGCGAGCAGCTTGGCATCCAGACCCGGGCCGGCATCATCCACCCGGTCTACTTCGGGTCCGCGGCGCGAGGTATCGGCATCGACGAGCTCCTCGGCGGCATCGACGAGCTCCTCGGCGGCGCCACGGGCGACCTCGACGCAGACGTCTCCGGCCGCGTCTTCAAGATCGAGCGGACGGCGTCGGGCGAACGCGTCGCGTACGTGCGCCTGTTCGCGGGCAGGCTGCGGCCGCGGCAGCGCGTGCGGGTGGGGGGCGGGGACGAGACCAAGCCCACGTCGATCCGCGTCTTCGCGCCGACCGGGGCGCCGCGCCGGGATGAACTCACGGCCGGCGAGATGGCGACGGTCCGCGGTCTCGGCGCCGTCCGGGTCGGCGACGCGATCGGCGAGGCGCCACCCGGGCACGACGTCACGGCGCGCTTCCCACGCCCGACGCTCGAGGCCGTCGTCTTCGCCGTCCGGGCGGAGGAGCAGGGCTCGCTCCGCGCGGCCCTCAACCAGCGCGCCGAGCAGGACCCACTCATCGACGTCCGCCAGGACGAGCTCCGCCACGAGATCTCGGTCTCGCTGTACGGCGAGGTCCAGAAGGAGGTCATCCAGGCCACGCTCGAACGCGACTACGGCATCGCCGCGGATTTCCGCGAGACGACGACGGTGTGCATCGAGCGCCCGGCGCGTATCGGCGAGGCGGTGGAGATCATCCGGGCCAAGACGAAGACGAACATCACCGGTCGGAGCTCGCCGGATAGCACGAACCCGTTCATGGCCACGCTCGGGCTCCGGATCGAGCCCGCCGGGTTCGGGTCGGGGATCGAAGTCCGGACGGACATCGAGCCCAGGCTC
>CAZFXH010000335.1:0-2092 GCA_964522905.1 uncultured Anaerolineaceae bacterium | reverse complement strand
CGACGTGCATACCCACGATGGAGACCGCCTCATGTCCGCAGCGCAACCGAAGTCCCCACGGCTCCCGCCGCGATGGTTCATTCGCATCGCCTGGGTGGTGCATCGCGCCATCCACCGGTTGACCGGCGGCCGTCGTGGGCTTTGGAAGGCGCGGCCCGGCAAGTGGGGGACGATGCGACTCACCACCGTCGGCCGCCGAAGCGGTAAGGAGCGCAGCGCGATCCTCGGCTATTACGAGGACGGGCCGAACCTCGTCACCATGGCGATGAACGGCTGGGCGGAACCCGAGCCCGCCTGGTGGCTCAACCTGCAGGCCCAACCCGACGTGACCGTCGAGCTGAAGGACGGCACCCGAGCGGTCAAGGGTCGGGCGGCCGAGGGCGAGGAGCGCGAGCGCCTGTGGGCGCGCTGGCGCGAGTTCGGCGACGACCCCGACGACTACGCGTTCCGACGCCACTCCGAAACGGCGGTCGTGGTCCTCGAGCCACGACCTGCGAGCGGCCCGACGTCCCGCCCGGAACTGGCGTAGGTCAGGCTCGCGCTCGGATCGATCCGCCGGCGACGCCACCCGCCGTCGATCTCGCGAAGGGGGCCTGATCTTGCCAGACAGATTCTGGAACGAGGCGATCGAGACGCTGTCGCCTCCGGACGTCCGGCGGCTCGAAAACGAACGACTCGCAGAGCAGATCGCCTACAACTACGCATCCAGTCCCTATTACCGCGCGAAGCTCGATTCGGCCGGCGTGAAGCCAGACGCGATCCGCGGCCGGGAGGATCTCGCACGCGTCCCATTCTTGGAGAAGACCGAGGTCGCGGATTCGCAGGCCGACGGGACGCTCCTCGGCGTCAACCAGTGCGCGCCGCTCGAGCGGATCGTGCGCATCCAGGCGACGGGCGGCACCACCGGCAGGCCGATTCGGATCGGACTGACACGCCGCGATATCGTCGACTACGGCGAAGTCGGTGCACAGGCGTTGTGGGCGATGGGCTGCCGTCCGGGCGACATCGTGTTCGAGTGCATGAACTACAACCTGTATTCGGGCGGCCTGAGCGACCATCTGACATTCGAAACCCTGGGCGCGGCGACGATCCCGTTTGGCGTCGGCAATAGCGAGCGGCTCCTGAGGATGATGGCCGGGCTGAAGGACGAGGTCGGCATCTGGGCGACGCCGTCCTATGCCATCCGCCTCGCCGACGTGGCCCGCGATCTGAGCATCGAGCCGCGGTCGGTCGGTCTGCGGAAGGGCTACTTCTCCGGGGAGGCCGGTCTACAGGTCCCGGGCTATCGCGAGAAGATCGAGGACGCCTGGGGCATGGTCGCGCGCGACCAGTACGGGACCGGCGAGCTCGGGCTCCATTCCGGCGAGTGCGATCAGCAGAACGGCGTGCACTTCGGCGCAACGGGGATCGCGATCGCCGAGCTGATCGACCCCGACACTGGCGAGGTCCTGCCATTCGATGACGGCCAGCAGGGCGAGGTGGTCTACACGTCGATCCGTCGAGAGGCCAGCCCACTCATGCGGATGCGCTCGCACGACCTGATGCAGGTCTTCACCGAACGCTGCGCGTGCGGACGAACGAGTTTCCGCTTCCGCATCCTCGGTCGGTCCGACGACATGTTCATCGTCAAGGGCGTCAACGTCTTTCCCTTGTCGATCCAGGCGGTCCTCATGAAGCTCGTGCCGCGTGTGACGGGTGAGTTCAGGGTCGAGATCGACCGACCGCCGCCGATCGACTATCCCGTGCCCCTCGCAGTCGAGGTGTCGCGTGACCTGCCGCCCACCCGGCACGAGGAGATCGCGCGCGAGGTCGTGGAGCGGCTCCAGACGGAGCTGAACTTCACCGCAGAGGTTCTCCTTGTCGAGCCGGGCACCATCGCGACGGAGGGTAAGACCCGCCGCGTCATCCGGAGCTATCGAGGGGAGGTCGCGTAGTGCCCATCGTGGAGGTCGAAACCAGAGACGAGGTCACGCTCATCACGCTCAATCGGCCGGAGAAGCTGAACGCGATCAACGCCGAGATGCTCGACGGGCTCCTCGACGCGATCGACGAGATCAGCCGTTCGGACGCGATCGGCGCGGTGGTGCTCACG
>CAZFXH010000334.1:0-3308 GCA_964522905.1 uncultured Anaerolineaceae bacterium | reverse complement strand
GTGAAGGACGCGCAGCGCATCCTCGCCACAGCCGAGAAGAACGGGGTACGCGTGGTCCTCCCGATCGACGTCATCGTCGCCAAGGAGGTCACGCGCGGGACCGAGTACAAGACTCTCCAGGCCGAGAAGATCCCGGCGTCGTGGCACATCGTCGACCTCGGGAAGGCAAGCCAGGACCTGATGGTCGAGGCGTTGGGCGACGTGAAGACCGTCTTCTGGAACGGCCCGCTTGGCGTCTTCGAGATCCCGTCGTTCGCGCACGGCACCAACGCTGTCGCGAGGTTGCTCGCGGACCGGGCAACACATGGGGCTACGGTCGTGATCGGCGGTGGCGACTCGGTGGCATCGATCACGCAGCAGGGCCTCGCCGACCGTATGACGCACATCTCGACGGGTGGCGGCGCTTCGCTGGAGTTCCTCGAGGGGCGTGAGCTGCCGGGTGTCGCTGTGCTGATGGATCGGCCCGAACCGCCCAAGCCGGCGAGGAAGGCCGTGGCCAAGCCCGCGGCCGTGAAGAGACCGGCCGCTGCGAAGGCCGCAGCTGCGAAGGCTGCCGCCGCGAAGCCGGCTGCTGCGAAGGCCACGGCTGCGAAGGCTGCCGCCGCGAAGCCGACTGCTGCGAAGGCCAGGACCGCGCCCGCCACAGCCGGAAAGGCGACGCCGAGCAGGACCACGACCGGCAAGGCGGCCGCGACCAAGACCACGACCGCCAAGACCACGACCGCCAAGACCACGACCGGCAAGGCGGCCGCGACCAAGACACATACTGCCAAGGTGGCCGCGACCAAGACACATACCGCCAAGACCACCACGTCCAAGGCCAGCACACCCAACAAGCCGGCGAGACCCCGCGCCAGGACGGAGACGCGAGCGTGACCACGATCGACTTCATCGACGCCCGCGAGATCCTCGACTCGCGCGGCAACCCCACCGTCGAGGTCGATGTCGTCCTCGTCGACGGCTCGGTCGGGCGCGCGGCAGTGCCGAGCGGCGCCTCGACCGGCGCACATGAGGCCGTCGAGCTGCGTGACGGCGACAAATCCCGCTTCGGCGGCAAGGGCGTCCTGACGGCCGTCGCCAACGTCACCGACCGGATCGGCCCGGAGCTCCTCGGGCTGGACGCGTCGGACCAGGCCGGCGTGGACGCGTTGCTCATCGACCTCGATGGGACGCCCAACAAGAGCGAGCTCGGTGCGAACGCGGTCCTTGGCGTCTCGCTGGCCTGCGCCCACGCGGCCGCGGCCTCGTACGATCTCCCCCTGTACCGCTACCTCGGTGGGGTCGGCGCGCGGATCCTGCCAGTTCCGTTCTTCAACATCCTCAATGGTGGCAAGCACGCGTCGAAGTCGACCGACTTCCAGGAGTACATGGTTGCGCCGGTCGGAGTCGCGACGTTCGCGGAAGCGTTGCGGGCCGGAGCGGAAGTGTTCAGCGCGCTGCGCTCGATCCTCCACGACGAGGGTAAGGCCACCGGCCAGGGTGACGAGGGAGGCTTCGCCCCGAGCCTGCCATCCAACGTGGCCGCGGTCGAGGTGATCCTGCGGGCGATCGAGAAGGCCGGTTATCGACCGGGTGAGGACATCGCCCTCGCCCTTGATCCCGCCGTCAGTTCCGTCCTCGTGGAGGGTACCGGCGTCGAGGGGGTGGTCGGCCGGTATCGACTCGAGAGCGAGGATCGGACGCTGGACACGGCCGAGCTCATCGACATGTGGGCGTCGTGGATCGACAAGTACCCCATCGTGTCCCTCGAGGATGGCCTTGGCGAGGACGACTGGGCCGGCTGGCGGGACCTGACGTCACGCCTGGGTAACAGGGTCCAGCTTGTCGGCGACGACATCCTCGTGACGAACCCGTCATTCATCGCCCGTGGTATCAGCGAGCACGCGATGAACTCGGTCCTGATCAAGCTCAACCAGATCGGGACGCTGACCGAGACCATCGACGCGGTCGATCTGGCACGGAGCGCCGGGTGGACGGCCATGGTCAGCCATCGATCCGGCGAGACCGAGGACACGACCATCGCCGACCTCGTCGTCGCCATGGGCATCGGCCAGATCAAGTCGGGAGCCCCATCGCGTTCCGAGCGGGTGGCCAAGTACAACCGGCTCCTCCGGATCGAGGGCGAGCTTGGGGACGCGGCGCGCTATCCGGGTCGGAGCGCATTGGCCGGGGCCGCGGTCGCGGCCACAGAGGCCCCGGAGGGCGCGGGGGTCGGGTCCGGCTCGTGACCCGGTTCGTCGACCGCGGCGCCATCACAGCCGCATATGTGGGCATCGGGATGGCGGTCACGGTCGCCATCAGCTTCCTGCTGATCATCCCGATCGAGCCGATCGTCTGGCTGCTCACGCTCCCTATGGGCCTGCTCATCGGGTATTACGCCAACCAGCGCTCGAACCGGCGGGCGGGACCGTGGAGCCGGATCATCCTGAACGGGATCTTCGCCTCGTTCATCACGGGTGTCACCGCGGCGGTCTTGCTGCTGGGTGTCAAGGCGCTGTTCTTCTACGCGGACAACGGCTATCGGGACACGAGCGCCGGCGGCCCGATCACCTGCTCGTCCGGGCCGGATTGCGTCTACCAGCGATACCTGCTCGTGGATGACGGGGCGCGCGCGACCGCGTTCGAGGCGGCCGGGGTGACCGACGCGGCCTCGTTCACGGCGTTCTACTGGTCGCAGCAGTTCGCCGTCGCGGGCCTGCTCGTGGCGTTCACGACGGTCGGTGGCCTGGGCGGGGCATTGCTGTACGGGGCGTTCCGACCGAAACCGGTGGCGCCGGCATCGGGGACACCCGAGACGTCGACCGTGACTTAGCGGCTGCCGTGGCAGGGCCGCTGGTCGCCCATCGCAACCATGAACAACGTGTCCCTGGGGCACGTTCTGGCCGAAGGGATGGGGCCCGGCCGCCTGGAATGACCCTCCGGCGGCCGTTACGGGCTCCCCGGGCACGCTACGTCCTGAAGACCGCTTCCAAGGGACCAGCCGGCGCGATCGACCGGCCTTTGCGTGCCTCCGGAGCACGTCCTTCATGGTCACGTGGCCAACAGCCGGCCCGCCCGGAGCATCACGAGGCCCGGCACGGCCCACGCCCGGAACATGACGACGCCCCGGGTGGAGCCCGGGGCGTCAGGCATCAGATGGGCTCCGGCGAGCCCGAGTCAGCTCTTGTTGGCCGTCTTCTTCGCGGTGGCCTTCGTCGCGCTGGTCTTGGTCGACGACTTCGAGGTCGACTTGCTCGCGCTCTTGGAGGCCGTCGTCTTGGTGGCGGAGGCCTTCGTCGCGGGCTTCGACGGCTTGCGCGGCGCCGCCG
>CAZFXH010000333.1:0-2781 GCA_964522905.1 uncultured Anaerolineaceae bacterium | reverse complement strand
CCGCGCTCGCCCGCAGGTCCGACGGCCGGCGGGGGGTCGGTCGGATCGGGGGCAGGGCCGTCGGCCGGCGGGGGGTCGGTCGGATCGTCGGCAGGGCCGTCGGCCGGCGAAGCTTGGGCACCGTGTTCGGGGGCCGGTGGTGGCCACGAGCCCCCGCGGGCTGCCTCCGTGAACGCGCGGCGGGCCTCGATCTCGCGCCCGACGAGCCGGTACGCATCCCCGCGCACGAGCGCGATCGCTCGCTCAGCCCGACCGTCGATGAGCTCGAGGACCGCAGGAGCCAGCGCCGGCGAGACGCGCAGCACGAGGCCGAGCCGCACGGCCGCCTCGTCCGCGTCGCCCGCCTCGAGCGCCGCGCGGCCGAGATCCAGCTCGGTGTTTCCGACCGGCAGGTCGCTGGCGCCGTCGAGGTCGGCGCCGGCCTGTCCGTCGTCCACGACCTCGGCGGTCAGATCCGGAGCCTGGTCCCTGCCGTCAGTCACGGCCGTGGCCTCCCAGAGGCCGATGCTGGCCGCGTCGGCCTCCCTGCCGGGTCCGCCCGGAGCCTCGTCCGTTGCCTCTTGCGCGGGCCCACCAGCGGCGGGAGCCTCTTCATGCGGCCTCGGATGTCGATGGACCACCGACGACCCGCGACGCGGCGGGTCGAACATGGTCGTCGGCGACGGCGGCGGCGCAGCGGCATCTGGTGGCCAGACCCCGGCGCGCGGCATGCCCGCGAACAGCGCGTCGATCGAGCCGGCGGCCACTTCCATCGCCCGATCGGCGAGGCGCCGAGCCTCCGTCGGGCGGCCGCGCGCCGCAGCCGCCTCGGCGGCGACCACGAGCGCCAGGAGCGGGCCGTCCTCATCGTCGAGGGCGGCCGACGCCGCCTCGCCGGCGCCGGCGATGTCGCCCGTCCGCCAACGGGCCTCGGCCAGATCGACCAGCCCATCCTGATCGAGCGCGTCACGACCAGCCAGGGTCTCGAGCTCGGCGCGTGCCAACGCCAGCGATCCGAGCCGCAGGTGCAGCCGGGCCAGTGTGAGGTCGGGACCGCGGGTCGCCGCGCCGTCGTTCTCGGCCGCGGTCATCAGGACGGCAGCCGCAGGTGCCGCTCCAGCCCGCGCAGGTAGCGGGCCGGCGCGACGGCAGCCAGCCGCAGACCGTCGTCCCGGATCAGTTCGCCGGCCAGCCTCGCGATGTCGTCGGCCGTGACCGCCTCGAGCTCGGCCAGGGCCTCCTCCAGCGTCAGGACCCGGTCGTGGAGGGCTTCCTGACCGCCGATCCACGAGGCGACGTGGCGGGTCTCGTCCATCCGCAGCTCGAGACCTCCCGCCATGTAGCGCTTGGCCTTGTCCAGCTCCCCCGCCGGTACGACCTCGTCGCGGAGTCGGACGAGCTCATCGAGGATCGCCACGAGGGCCTCGCGCAGCCCCGCCGGGTCGACGCCGGCCGAAATCTCGATGGACCCCGCATCGGTGTAGTCCACGAGTCCTGACCCGATGTCGTACGCGAGTCCCCGTTCCTCGCGAACAGACAGGAAGAGGCGGCTGCTCATGCCATCGCCGAGGACCGCGTTGAGGAGCGCGAGCGTCCAGCTGTCGGGATGGTCGCGTCGCAACGCCGGCAACCCGATGACGAGCTGGGCCTGCGAGGTCTGGCGCTTGCCAAGCCGCGCCCGCTCACCGGCCGGCAGCGCGGGGGCGGGGTCGAAACCCGGGATCTTGCCGTTGCCCGTGCCGAACGCGGTCGCGGCCAGATCGACGGCCTCCTCGTGGCCGATATCGCCGGCCACCGCGATGACCGTGTTCGCCGGACGGTACGTCGTGGCCCAGAAGTCGCGGATCGTCTTGTCCGGCAGGGCCCGGATCCCTGGCTCGTCGCCACAGATCTCCCGGCCCAGCGTGCCATCGCCGAACATCGCCGTCTGGAACAGCATCTGGGCGTATTCGGCCGGATCGTCCTGGTAGGAACGGATCTCCTCGATGATCACGGACCGCTCACCCTCGATCTCCTTCGCGTCGAGGACCGGTCGGACGATGAGCTCCCCGAGGACATCGACCGCGCGCGCGGCCTCGCGGCGCGGGACGCGGACCCAGTAGACGGTCGATTCGCGGTCGGTCGAGGCATTGAACGAGCCGCCGACCCCTTCGATCGCCTCGCTGATCGCCCGCGTGGACGGGTACGCCTGGGTGCCCTTGAACGTGATGTGCTCCATGAAATGGGCGACGCCGGCCTCGGCCGCGGATTCCAGGCGCGAACCGGCCAGAACGTATGCCGCGATGGAGACCGAACGCGCCCCGGGCAACCGCGAGCTGATCACGCGCGGCCCCGAGGGCAGCGCGGTCCGTTCGAACATCGCGGCCGATGGTACAGGACATCGAGCCCGTGTCCGACCCGTGCCTCGACCGGCCCGGATGGGCCTAGTGCGGTCGTCAAGGGCGGTTTGGCGCCCGCAGCGTTCCAACCAGCGCCGGAACGTCTGGCGGGAGGCTCGGATCGGTCCTTCCCGCGTCGATCGGTGCAGCGAGTCCCATCTGACGCCCGAGCGGGTGTGCTTGGTCGGTTGGAACGCTCATGGCGCCACGAGGTCCCGCGCAACGCGACGCCCCGGTCGAGGGACCGGGGCGCCGGATCAGTGGCTGGTCGATCGGCTCAGATGTCGAAGACGATCTGGAGCCAGGGGATCGCGAAATACAGGACGAACGCGATGGCGGCGAACCACATCAACGGCCGCACTTCGGACCCCCGCCCTCGGACCGTCTTGAGGAACACATACGAGATGAACCCGGCGGCGATGCC
>CAZFXH010000332.1:0-20432 GCA_964522905.1 uncultured Anaerolineaceae bacterium | reverse complement strand
CTGGGGCCGCCGCAATATCGCCCGCGGCGACCAGATCATCCTCACCGAGATGGAGCACCACGCCAACCTCGTCCCGTGGCAGCTCCTCGTCCAGGAGCAGGACGGCGACCTCGAGTTCATCCCGATCACCGACGACGGCCTTCTCCGCCTCGACGTGTTCGAGGTGCTGCTCCGGCTCAAGCCCAAGCTCGTCGCGTTCACCCACGTGAGCAACACGCTGGGCACCATCAACCCGGTCCGCGAGCTTACGGAGATGGCCCACGCGGCGGGGGCGCTCGTGCTCGTGGACGGGGCTCAGGCCGTGCCGCACGTCCCGGTCGACGTCCAGGAGATCGGCTGCGACTTCTACGCCTTCTCCGGCCACAAGATGCTCGGGCCGATGGGCTCGGGCGCGCTCTGGGCGCGACGCGAGCTGCTCGAGTCGATGCCCCCGTTCCTCGCCGGCGGCGAGATGATCCGCGAGGTCCATCTCCGGCGCAGCGAGTTCAACGAGATCCCCTGGAAGTTCGAGGCCGGGACGCCCGCGGTCGGGGACGCGATCGGGATGGGCGTGGCGGCCGAGTACCTCATGGACCTCGGCATGGACCGCGTCCGCGAGCACGAGCGCGAGCTCGTGACCTACGCGCTCGACGTGCTCCCGCGGGAGGTCCCGGACATCGAGCTGTACGGCCCGCTGGACCCGGACCTTCGGGGCGGGGTCGTGCCGTTCAACCTGGCCGGCATCCATCCGCACGACGTGGCGCAGGTGCTGGACCGCTCTGGGGTCGCGGTCCGAGCCGGCCACCACTGCACGATGCCGCTCCACGAGCGGCTCGACCTGGCGGCCACCGCACGAGCTTCGTTCAGCGTCTACACGACGAAAGCCGACATCGACGCGCTCGTCACGGGCCTCAAGGAAGTCCAGCGCGTCTTCAACGGATAACGCGGCCGCCTCGTAGTTCCGATCAGCCCGGGGCTAGGGACCGCCACAGCTCGAGGGCCCACTGCCAATCGTTCGGGTCGTCGAAGACGATGCGGATCGCCGCGCCCGAGCCGTTGACCGCGGAGTATCCGTCGAGCACGCCGACCGCGACGCCGGAGGCGTCATCGCTCGTGATCCGTGCCCGTCCCACGACCGGTCCCGCCTGGTGGGTGAGCGCCTCCCCGCCGAGATCGCCCGCGACCTGGGCCAGGAACGCGTGCCCGGCCATGGAGCCTGTGTCCGTGGCGGCGAGCGTGATGCTCCGGCCGGCACCGCCGCCCCACCACTCCTCCTGGGTCCGGCGCTCGGCAAAGTCGCCCGGGATCTCCACCGTCCAGCCCTCGTGGCTGATGGAAACCGGGTCTCGCCGGTAGCCGATGGGCGCCCCCGGCTCCTCGAGCTTGGTCCGTGCATTGACCTGTCGGCTCATCCCGTCCTCGAACCCGCCCAGCGCGACGATCTCCGCCCAGGCGTGCCAGGGATAGGGCAGGTCGGGATCGATCGGATAGGCCTTCGACAGCAGCTTGTGGACGTCGTCGATGCGCTCGGCCTCCCCCTCCACGGCGGGCTTGCGCCAGCGAACCTCGAGCCACATCAGGGCGAGCGCCCGGTTGAGCAGGTAGCGCCCGTCGGTGGCATCCAGCCACCAGGGCGTGATCTCGATCGCGATGCGGGGGTCGGCGACGGCCGACTCCAGCCAGTCGTCGTCGCGCGGCCCCAGCGACGTGGCCAGCGCGCCCTCGAACGTGTAGCGCGTGCCGGGTGGCGTCCCGACCTGGACACCCGCACTGCTCCGCTGGCGCGCGTTCCGCACCTGCGCGAGCGTCGGACCGAGCCACGCCAGGTAGGCCGTCTCGACCTCCGGCCGCTCGGCGAAGGCGAGGTCGGCGCTACCCTCGTCCCAGTCGATGTTGAGCTCCTTGCCCAGACGCTCGAGCACGCGCCCCACGAAGCGGTGGTAGCCGGGGCCACCCGACACGGTCTCCGCGATCGCTCGGACGGTGCCGGAATCGTCGGCCGTCAGGATGAGATCGGGCGTGGCCGGGTGGAGCGCCACACGCAGCTGGGTCTCGCCGGCCGGAAGGACGTTCTGGCGGGTCGAGCGGACCTGATCGGGGTATTCCGCGGTCAGCCACGCCGCGGAATCCCCGAGCAGGCGCTCACCGTCGGGCATCCGCGGGATGAGCCCACGCTTGGATGCCTGACCTTCGAGCCGGATCTCGAGTGACGATCGAAGCTTGCTGACCACCGACCTCCGACGATACCTCCGGGCGAGTCCTGGAGGCGCCAGCGGTTGGTACCGCACCGGCACGACAGGAGTACCGAATCGCCGTTCCGTCAATCCTGACTTCGCTGGTCGGGATTGCCGTCTCGCGCTACACTCGGCTGAGCATGGACGACCTCTACCGCGACTACATCCTCGAGCACTATCGGCGACCCCACAACTTCGGGATCGTCGAGGACGCCGACGCCTCGCACGAGGGCGCCAATCCGCTCTGTGGCGACCGGATCACCCTGATGCTCGGCGTGAAGGACGGGGTCGTCGATCGCGTCGGCTTCACCGGCCGCGGGTGCGCGATCAGCCAGGCCAGCGCCAGCCTCCTGACCGACGAGATCAAGGGTAAGCCCCTGACCGAGGTCGCGGCGATCCGGGCGGATGACCTGCTCGACCTCCTGGGCATCGACATCAGCCCGGCGCGTCTGAAGTGCGCGATGTTGAGCCACGAGAGCCTGCAGCACGTGCTGGACGATCTCGGAGCCGCGGACCCCGCGAGCGCGGGCGATCCCGCGAGCGCCCCCACGCCCGAGCGAGCCCAGGCATGACCAGGATCGAGCGCCGCTGCAGGTGTAGCGAGCCGGCCTGAGCGCCGGCGGCCGCATCAGGCCCCTAACGCCCATCCCGCCCTGGCCGCGGCAGCGAGCCAGCCCGTCGATCCATCGGAGTCCCGAACGCCCATGCCGAAGTCCTACGCCGACCTCCTTCGCGAGGCCCGCGACCAGATCGCTGAAGTCACGCCACAGGACGTGGCCGCCCTCCCCGAGGGCGCGGCCACGATCGTGGACGTCCGCGAGGCGTCCGAGTGGGAGCAGGGCTACATCCCCGGCGCCCAGCACATCTCCAAGTCCTACATCGAGCAGCAGATCGAGGCCGCGGCCCCGGACCGCGACGCCCCGGTGATCCTGTACTGCGCGGGCGGCGTGCGCTCGCTGTTCGCGGCCCAGACCCTGGCCGACATGGGCTATACCGACGTCAAGTCGATGAAGAGCGGGTTCCAGGGCTGGAAGACCGCGGGCCTCGACTTCGAGACTCCGGTCGTCCTGTCCGCGGAGCAGAAGCAGCGCTACAGCCGTCATCTGCTGATCCCGGAGGTCGGCTCGGCCGGCCAGGCGAAGCTGCTTGCCTCCAAGGCACTGCTCATCGGCGCGGGCGGCCTGGGCAGCCCGGCCGCCCTGTATCTGGCGGCGGCGGGCGTCGGGACGATCGGCCTCGTCGACTTCGACGTCGTGGACCTCAGCAACCTCCAGCGCCAGATCGTCCACACGACCGAGCGGATCGGCGAGCGCAAGGTGGAATCCGCGCGGATCGCGATCAACGCCCTGAACCCGGACGTCAAGGTCATCGAGCACGAGGAGATGCTCGTTGCCTCGAACGTCGAACGGATCATCGCCGGCTACGACGTCATCCTGGACGGCACGGATACGTTCGAGACGCGGTACATCCTGAACGACGCCGCGGTCGCGGCCGGCATCCCGGTCATCCACGCCAGCGTGTTCCGGTTCGAGGGCCAGCTCACGACCTTCATCCCGTTCGAGGGGCCGTGCTATCGCTGCCTGTACCCGACCCCGCCACCGCCCGAACTCGCGCCCGGCTGCTCCGTGGCCGGGGTCCTCGGCGTGGTGCCGGGCATCTTCGGCCTCCTCCAGACGAACGAGGCGCTCAAGGTCCTGCTCGGTAGCGGCACGACGCTGGCCGGCCGGCTCGTCCTGTTCGATGCGCTCGAGACAGAGTTCACCGAGCTCCAGCTCCGGCGTGACCCGAATTGCCCGGTCTGCTCCGATGCGGCGGTCGAGGCCCGCATGGCCGGCCGCCCGCTAGGCACGGCCGGCGTGGGCGAGGACGCCCCGTTTCTCATGACGTCCACGGGGCTCGCCGGCACGGTCTCGCCAGAGGCACGCGGGTGAGCACGGTCTTCATCCCGTCCGTGCTGCGGGCGAACGTCGGGGGCGTCAAGTCGCTCGAGGTCGAAGGGGAGTCGATCCGCGGCGTCGTCGACACGCTCGTCGCGCAGCATCCGGCGCTCAAGACCCAGCTGCTGACCGACGATGGCGACCTGAACCGGTTCGTCAACGTGTACGTCAACGGCCGGGACGCGCGGTATCTGGCGGGCCTCGACACCCCGGTCGCCCCGACCGACGAGGTGCGCTTCCTGCCGGCCATGGCCGGCGGTTGACCATGGCCGTCCCGTGGCGGCTCGACGCCGCGCACCATCACTCCCACGCGCACGAGGGCCTCGCTCGCCACGGCGGGCGGTACGCGGACATCCTCGATGCCATCGGGCACACGCCGCTGGTCGAGATCCCGCGGATGAGCCCGAACCCGGATGTCCGGATCTTCGCGAAGCTGGAGATGCTCAACCCGACGGGCTCGGTCAAGGATCGCGTCGCGAAGTACCTGATCGAGGACCTCGAGCGGCGCGGTCTGCTCCACGAGGACTCGATCATCCTCGAGCCGACGTCGGGCAACACCGGCATCGCGCTCGCCATGATCGGACGGCGCAAGGGCTACCGGGTCGCGCTCGTCATGCCGGACAACGTCACGAACGAGCGGCGCCAGATGGCCGCTCTCTTCGGCGCCGAGGTGATCGACTCGCCCGGCGCCCAGGGATCCAACGGCGCGATCGCGCTCGCGAAGCATCTCGTCGGGCTGGACGAGCGGTTCGTGATGCCCTACCAATACGGCAACGAGGCGAATCCGCTCGCCCATTACGAGACGACCGGCCCCGAAGTCCTGGCCGACTGTCCCGAGATCGATGTCTTCGTGGCTGGTCTCGGCACCGGCGGGACGCTCATGGGCGTGTCGCGTTACCTCGGCGAGCACAAGCCGGGCGTGCGGATCGTGGCCGCGGAACCACTCCCGGGCGAGAAGGTGCAGGGCCTGCGATCGCTCGATGAGGGCTTCATCCCCGAGATCCTGGATCCCGACCTGATCGACGCGAAGTACCTCGTCTCGAACCGTGACGCGATCGCCGCCCTGCGTGAGCTCGTCTTCCGCGAGGGCATCTTCGCGGGGCCGTCGTGCGGAGCTGTGCTGGTCGCGGCCGCACGGGAGGCCGAGGCCATGACGGCTGGGACGATCGTCGCTGTGCTCCCCGACGGGGGCTGGAAATACCTGTCCGCGGGAACCTTCACGACCGATTTCGACGAGATGGAGGAGGCCCTCGAGGGCGGCGTCAACTGGTGGTGAGCGCGCGCCATCCGGGGCCCGCGACCGCGTCGCTTCCGGCCGACCTGCTCCAGGCGATGATCGACGTCGCCCGCGCCGCGTACCCGAACGAATCGTGCGGGCTGATCCTGGGTGACCTGCCGGCCGCCGACGGCGGCCGGGCGCTGCGCTTCGAGGCGACACGGAACTCGGCCGAATCGCCGTACCGCTACGAGATCCATCCGGACGACCTGTATCGACTGTCCGTCGCCGCCGACGACGCCGACCAGGTGTTCTGGGGCATCGTCCACTCTCACACGCACACGCAGGCAGTGCCGTCGCCCACGGACATCGGCCTGGCCCTTTACCCCGACGCGCTGTACCTCCTGGTCTCGCTCAGCGGCGATGAGTCGCACCCTATGACGGGCACGCCGAGCGTACGCGCGTGGCGGATCGTCGACGGCGTCACGCACGAGGTCGCGCTCGAGATCGTCGCGGGATGAGCGCCCCCACCCCCGCCCTGCCATGGTCAACCGCGAGCGCCGAGCGTCGCCAGCAACGCGTCCGCGTCGGCTGGAACGCCCGATAGACCGATAGCGGCAGCGACGAGCGCCGCGGGCGGGGGCCGCAGCCCGGTGCTCGCCAGCAGGTCCGCGTTCCGGGCCGCCAGCACATCGTTGGGCCGCCCGTCGGCGATGACCTGACCCGATCGCATCAGCACGATCCGATCGAAGTTGGCAGCGGCGAACTCCATGTCGTGGGTGATCGCCACCACGGTCCGCCCGGCATCACGCCACGCGCGCGCAACGGCCGCGATCCGTGCGATCCCTGCGGGATCCTGGCCGGTCGTCGGTTCGTCGAGCACGAGGATCGCCGGATCCATGGCCACGACGGATGCCAGCGCGACCAGCTTGCGCCGCGAGAGATCGAGGTCGTACGGGTTGGTGGCACGCTCGGCCGTGAGGCCCGTGGCCGCGAGCGCCACATCGACGAGCTGGCTGACGAGAGCGGTGTCGAAGCCGAGGTTGCGCGGGCCGAAACCCACCTCCCGCTCGACCGAGCGCTCGAAGAGCTGATCATCTGGGTTCTGGAAAACGAACCCGACCGTGGCGGCGAGCTGATCGACGCGGACGCCGCGGGTCGACCGGCCGTCCAGGCGTACCTCGCCGGCATCCGGCCGCAGCAGCCCGTTGAGGTGCTTCACGAGGGTCGTCTTCCCCGAGCCGTTCTGGCCGAGGATCGCCACGGACTCGCCGGGGTCCAGTCGCAGCGTCACCCCTCGGAGGGCCTGCACGCCCGATGGGTAGGCGAAGGTCAGGCCATCGATCTCGGCCTTCGCCGTCGGGCGGGCGCGCGCGGGCGACCAACCGTCCGCAGGCGAAGCCCGACCCTCACCGTGTTCGATCGGGGGAGCCGATGGTTTGCCATCACGCAAGCGCAGACCTGCGGCGACGGCGGCGACATCGAACGCGGCGCTCGCATCGATGCCACCCGCCTCCGCCAGCCGGACGAGGGTCGGTGACGGGAGCCCGACGGTCCCGGCCAGCCCGGAGCTCAGTGCGACCCCAGGCATGTCCACGCCGACCAGGCGCCCGGCGTCGAGCACCGCCACCCGGTCCATCCGTCCGAGGATGACTGGGTCGTGCTCGACACACAGGACGGCCGTGCCGCCACGCGCTAGCTCGTCGAGCAGGGCTCCGACATCGGCCGTGCCGGCCGGATCCAGTTGCGCGGTCGGCTCATCGAGGACCAGCACCTTGGTGCCCATCGTGACGATGCTGGCGATGGCGACGCGCTGCTGCTCGCCACCGGAGAGCGCGAACGGTTCCCGCTCGGCGAGCTCGGCGATGCCCAGCCGTTCGAGCACATCGTCGATCCGGGTATCCATCTCGCCGCGCTCGATGCCGAGGTTCTCGAGCCCGAATGCGAGCTCCTCGCGCACGGTCTGCTTGGAGGCGGAAAGCTGGTTCGCCGGGCTCGAGAACACGATGCCGACCGTCCCGAGCATCGCCGCCGGATCCGTGCTCGTCGCGGTGATCCCCGCCACGGTGGCCGTTCCCGTGACGGTCGCTCGGATGACTCTGGGAATGAAGCCACCAGCCAGGAAGGCCAGCGTGGACTTGCCGGCGCCGGTCCGCCCAGTCACCCCGACCTGCTCTCCCGGCTGGAGCTCGAGGTCGATCTCGGCGAGGCTCGGTTCCCGTCGCCCCGGATAGCGGACGCCCGCGCCGGACAGGCGCAGTGCCCCGTCGGTCATCGGCCGAGGACGCCCGTGACGGCGGCGACGACGACGCCGAGACAGGCCACGACGAGCGCGGGACGTAGGACGCGGTCTGCAGGCGAATCCGGGACCGTGCGATAGGCCGTCCGGCCCGACCTCGCACCGAATCCGCGGGCCTCCAGCGCGAATGTTCGCTCGCGTACGTCGACGAGCGAGCCGAGCAGGACCGGCCCGATGAGGGGGAGGAGCGCGCGGAGCCGCCGAGGCAGCGACCCCTCGATCCAGAGACCGCGAGCCTGTTGGGCATCGAGGATGGATGCGGCGCGTGCCTGCATCCGCGGGACCATCTGGACGGCGGACAGGATCACGAACGCGATCCGGTGGCTGGCGCCCCGCGCCACCATCGATTCGAGGAGGTCGTCCGCAAGGGTCGTGAACAGGAACAGCACTGACGCCAGGAACGCGACCAGCACCCGGCCCGCCGAGACGAGCCCGAATGTGAGGCCCTCGCGGGTGACGGCGAGCGGCCCGACCTCCAGCAGGCGGTCGGTGGCTCCCGGATAGAACAGCGAGTTCACGACCAGGATCGACGTCAGCAGGAGCGCCGGGATGCGCATTGCCCCGACGAGTTGTCGGAGCAGCCCGACCACACGTGCTAAACCGAGGAGGGCCGCCGCCAGGATGGGCAGCGCGATGGGAGGGAGCAGGAACGCCGAGAGCAGGACGAACGCCAGACCGAGAGCCTTCGTCAGGGGGTGCCGTCGGTGCAGCCAGCTGGAGCCCGCGATGAAATACCCGGTGGTGGCCGACATCCCTCGCTCGTCAGGCCGCGGCCGTCACTCGGCGACCGTCTCCTCACCGCGGCTGAACATCGTGCGCATCGTGATCGGCAGGGCCCCGAGGATCAGGAAGACGACCGTGTAGCTGATCGTCTTGTCCAGCGGGTCGCTGGTCAGGCCCTGTGCGAACGCCGAACCGAACACGCCAAGTCCGAGCGTCCGGAACAGCGCTACGAGCGCGTCGGTACCGCCGCCGGTGACCCCGCCGAACACTCCTGCCGAGATCGGTGCGGAGATCGCGGCAGCGACCAGTCCGGTGGTCAGGCCGCCGACCCAGACCGGGAACAGCCGTGCCTTGTCGCCCGAGCTGGCCCAGCGCGCGACAAGCAGGCCCACGACGATCGCGATAACGGCGGCGATGATCAGGCTGGCGGGGTCGGCGATGGCGAGCCCGGTGAGGTTCGCGCCGCCGAACAGCGGTCCCAGGGGCCCTTCCGCTCCGTCAGGGTCGCTCCCGTCGATGCCGGCGAAGTAGCCGGTCGGGCCGAACAACAGGCGGATCAACGCGAACGTGAGGGCGCCGGCCGTGATCGCCGAGGCGCCGATCAGGTAGGACCTCGCCGTGTCGGGCTTGCCTTCGAGCCGGTAGATCGTCCGCCCGCTGATATACGCAGCCGCGATCCCGATCAGCGCGATGACGACACCGAGCACGACGAAGCGGTTCTGTGTTTCTACGTCCTCGAACGAGAAGGAAAGCCCGATGGTGTTCTGGATCACCAGGGCGCCGATGACCGCGGCGCCGATGCCCGTCGCCAGGGCGAGGAAGCCGCCCACACGAGCGTCGTCGGCGCGCAATCGGAAGACGCCACGGCTCGCCCAGAAGCCCGCCATCAAGCCGATGACGCCAGCGACCGGCGCGAAGAACGCCGCGACCGGTCCTGCTCCGCCGGGGACCGGCAGGATCGACCAGATGAGGTTGGACAGCAGGCCGGTGAGCGCTCCGGCCCACGGGCCGGCGACCACCCCGACCAGGACCGTGCCGATCGAATCCAGGTAGATGGGCAGCCGCAGCAGGACGACGATCGCCCCGACCGCGATGTTGATCGCGATCGCTACCGGCATCAAGGTCAGGGTCGCCGTTGGCAGGTCGCGGGACCGTCGGGCGATGATCGCCAGGAGCACCGTGCCGATGAGCACAGCGACCAGATACACGAGCTGCACCGACTGGACGCAGCCCTCGGTCTGGTCCGGCGCGCAGATCGTCAACCAGTCCAACATCGTCTTCCACTCCCTCACGTGCGGCCCGGCTCGGGGGTCGCGATCCCTCCGTGCCTAGCGTGCCACGTTCACCCGGTCCACCGCCAGCCCCCCGAGCAGTTCGATGAGCCGATCCAGGAAGGTCGGGACGTCCGCGCTCGTCGCCACATCGAGGTTCGCGGCGCGACCGGTGAGTCCGCGGCGGTCCGCGACGGTCATCCCTGCCGTGATCTCGCCACGGGTCTCGACGTCGACGTAGAGCGCGTCGGTCTCCACCAGCGCCCGGTCCAGGGTGGCCGCCACGGCCAGCGGATCGTGGATGAACGCGCCGTAGAAGCCGTCGTAGCGCTGGTGGAACTCGAAATAGAAGCGCAGGGCGTCGGCGACGTAGCGGACGATCGGGTCCGACGCCACGGAACGCTGCGGCGCCATCGGGTCGTCGCCACGCTCCAGGGCGATCGAGTCGTCCGGGGTGCTGCCGGCCCGTCGGGCGAGTCGGACGATGTGCTCGGGCTCGATGCGGGCCTGCTCCGTGACGTCCAAGCCGAGCGCCAGGGGCCGCGGGATCGACGGGTCCGCGGCGATCGCGTCCCCCCAGGCACGGAAGACGATCTTCGCGGCCTCCGGATCGCAGTGGATGTTCCACTCGGTGGTCGGGGTGGTGTTGCCCGACACCCCGAATGCCCCGCCCATGAGCGCGTAGCCCTTCAGCAGGCGGGGGAGTCCCGGCTCGCGCAGGACCGCGAGCGCGAGATTGGTGAGCGGGCCGAGCGTGACGAGCGTGATCTCGCCGGGCCGTCTGCTGGCCTCTTCCAGGATGAGGTCCACGGCGTGGCGATCGCTGAGTGGCTTGCTCGGTGGTGGCAGCTCGGCGTGGCCGAGACCCTGCGGCCCGTGCGTCTCGGGCGTCGTCTCGAGCGGCCGGACGAGCGGGATCTGGCGACCCATCGCCACTTCGACGTCCATACGCCCCGCAAGCTCCAGCACGGCTCGGGTGTTGATCCCGACCTGCTCCGCCTCGATGTTGCCCGACACGCAGGTCGCCGCGATCAGGTCCGCATCGGGCGAGGTCGCGGCGTAGAGCAGCGCGAGGCTGTCGTCGATGCCGGTGTCGACGTCGAGGATGAGGGGGAGGCGGGTGGGCACGCGGCGATGCTAGCGGACGGCGTCGGCGTACGTACGGATGGTCTCGACGAGGTCAGCCACCGGTCTGGTGGCATCGAGCCTGAGGTCGGCGACCTCCAGAAGGGATGGGGTCCGCTGGACCGCCTGGCGCTCCAGGACCTCGGCCATGACCGGTCCGATGGCGGGCCGGTGGTCGTCCGGTTTCAGGCGCGTCGCGAGGGCCGCGGGACTCGCGTCGAGCCACACGACGAGGTGCCGCGGGTCGCGCAAGGCGGACCGGCAGGCCGGATCGTCGAGGGTGCTCGCCGCAGCGCTGATGACCGTCGTGCCGGGCGGCTCGAGCGCCTCGAGAAGCTGGCGGCCCTCCAGCGCGTGAAGCGCATCGATGCCGTCGCGGGCGGCGTGCTGGCGGCCGGTCATCCCGGTTTCGCGCTCGATGTTGGTGTCGGAGTCCCGAAGGGGCACGCCGAGCGCGGTGGCCAGCGCGGCCCCGACCGTGGTCTTGCCGCTCCCCATCAGCCCGACGAACACGATGTGGCCCATGCGCGAAGTGTGCCCGCTCGGCCCTCGAACCGCGCGGCCGGCGCCGGTCTACACTCGGGCAGTGAGCCTGCCATCGATCGCCCCGCCCGCGACGATCGGCATCCTCGGGGGCGGGCAGCTGGGCCGGATGCTGGCCCTCGCCGCGCGGTCGATGGGCTACCGGATCGCCGTCATGGACCCGGATCCGGATTGCCCGACGGCGGCCGTCGCCGACCGACAGGTCGTCGCCGGGTACGACGATGTCGGCGGGGCGTTGCGTCTCGCTCGGTACAGCGACGTGGTCACGTACGAGTTGGAGCACGTCGCGGTCGCGGTCGTCGACGCCCTCGACGGCGTGGTGCCGGTGAGGCCGGGCCGGCTGCCGTTGCAGGTGACCCAGGACCGCATCCTCGAGCGCCGTTTCGTGGAGGAAGCCAGCGCCGCCGTGGCACCCTGGCGCGAGATCCGGACGACGGACGACCTGCGGCGAGCGTCGGTCGAGCTCGGCTTGCCGTTGCGCCTCAAGACCACGACCGGTGGCTATGACGGTCGGAGCCAGATCCGGGTCGCGGAGACGGCTGACGTCGACGGCGCGCTCGAGAACCTCGGCCGGAAGGCCGGTGCTCCTCTCCTCGCGGAGGCCGAGATGGCGTTCGACATGGAGCTCTCGATCATCGTGGCGCGTGGCGTGGACGGCCGCTCGGCGGCCTTCCCGCTGGCAGGCAACACCCACGACCAGGGCATCCTCGCCGAATCCGTGGCCCCCGCTCCCGTCGCCACCGATGTCGCCGAGCGTGCCGCCGATCTCGGGGAGCGCCTCGCCCGGGCGATGGGGATGATCGGAACGCTGACGGCGGAGCTGTTCCTCATGCCGGACGGCCAGCTCGTCGTCAACGAGCTCGCACCGCGCGTGCACAACAGCGGTCACTGGACGATCGATGGCGCCGTGACGTCGCAGTTCGAGCAGCACATCCGCGCGATCTGCGGCCTGGGTCTCGGCTCACCGGCGGCCCTGGCGCCGACTGCGATAGTCAACCTGCTCGGCACGGGCAGGACGCGCGACGCACGACTGGCGAGCGGCGGCCCCGGCCCCGTCCTCGCCGACCCGGCAGCGCATCTCCACCTCTATGACAAGCGCCTCGTCTTCGAACGCCGCAAGATGGGGCATGTGACGGCGACCGGCTCGTCGGTCGAGGACGCGCTGGAGCGAGCTCGGGCCGCGGCGGCGCAGGTGTGCTGGGCGGACGACTCGGTCGATGGCGGAAAGGAGGGCGAACGGTGAGCTGGGACGTCGCAGGACCGCCGCGGGTCGGGGTCGTTGGCGGCAGCCGGTCGGACTTCCCGGTCCTGGAGCAGGCGTGTGCGGTGCTGATGGAGCTCGAGGTCGGATCCGAATTGCGCGTCGTGTCCGCGCATCGCACGCCCGATCAGCTGTTCCGCTACGCGGAGGAGGCCGCCGGTCGGGGCATCCGTGTCATCGTCGCCGGTGCGGGCGGCGCCGCCCACCTGCCCGGGATGCTCGCGGCCAAAACGATCCTGCCGGTGATCGGGGTGCCGATCCCGACCCAGCACCTCGGTGGGATGGATTCGCTGTTGTCGATCGTGCAGATGCCGCGAGGGATCCCGGTCGCGACCGTGGCGATCGGCAACGCGACGAACGCGGGTCTGCTGGCGGCGGCCATCCTGGCGTTGTCGGACGAGCCACTGGCAGAGCGGCTGGCCGCCTGGCGCGCTGCTCAGACCCAGGGTGTCCTGGAGGACCCTTCGAACACGGCGAGCTAGGCGGGCGCGACCGTGCCCGGCGGCACCCCCCGGTTGCGATGCTCGGCCAGGTGGAACCCGATGTCCATCAGCGTCTTACCCCACGGACTTGGTGGCGCTGTGACGGGTCGCCCGCGACCACCCGCCGAACGTGAATGACATGCTCCGCGGGCACGCAATGACCACTACCGCTGCCCGCAAGTCCCTGTAACCATGCAGAACGTGCTTGCCGAGCCTGTTACGTCTCATGAGGTGCCTCGATGCCGCCGAACTCACCCGGCGACGATCACGGATCAGCCATTGCGTGCCCATGAGGCGTGTACTTCATGGTTGCAGCGGGCAACGAACCGACCGGTGGTCCTGAAAGCCGCTCCCGGGTCGCGGTAGAGCGAGACCCCGAATCGTGGTCCCGCCGCGTACCTACGCGTCCCCTGGCGTTCGCTCCGTGGACTGGGCACCGGCCGCCGGAGCGTCGATTGTGACCGTTCGCTCCTCGGAGCCCCGCACGACGCCGACCTCGAACGGCGGTTGCAGCCCCCCGAGCGCCTCGAACAGGTCGTCCGCATCCCGGATCGGCTTGCCACCGGCCGACACGATCAGGTCGCCACCCTCGATCCCAGCCGCCTCAGCCAGCGAGCCCTCCTCGACGCCCCGCACGAGGATGCCATCGCGCTCCGGCAGCCCGACCGAGCGTCGCAGCCGGCGCGCGACGTGTGAGGGCGCGATCGCGACGCCCAGCCGCAATCGCGTCGCCGATTCGCCGCGACCCAGCGCCTCGACGCGCGCCCGCAGCGCCGCGTCGGCCGGCAACGCGAGGTAGAAGCCCTCGCCGATCCGGTTCGTGTTCAGACCGAGGAACTTCCCGGCCGCATCCGCGATCGCGCCACCGGACGAGCCGGGCGCCAATGGTGCCGTGTGCTCGACGCTGCCCGCGATCCGCCGGCCACCCGGCCCGCGGAACGACCGCGACACGGACGACACGAGGCCGAACGTGACGCGCACGCCGCCTCCGAACGTCGCCGCGAGCCCGAACACGGGTGCCCCGATCGCAAGACCGTCGCCGGCACCCCAGTCGATCGCGCGCGCCCCGGCCGTGTCCACCGAGACGACCGCCAGGTCGCCGTCCGGATCGACTCCGGTCACGGTCCCGCGCGTCGAGCGCCCGTCACCGAACGTGACCGTCACCTGGCCGCCGCGCAGATTGTGGGCATTGGTCAGGACCTGGCCGTCGGCGATGACGACACCGGATCCCCGGGCATTGCGGCCGATCGTGACGATGGACGGACCTGCCGTGTTCGCGACAGTGACGACCGCCGCGCCGATCTCTTCGATTGCGCTCATGACTCCATGGACTCCTGTCGTGCAGGGAAGGGGTGGTAACTTGTGACTTGCAAGTTACTACTGACTCGACCGGATGACAAGCCCCATGACCAGCCCCTCGCTCCGACTACCATCGACGCGGATGGACGACCGCCGACCACTCCCGCTCGAAGCTGCGCTCGATCGCGTCGGCGACCGCTGGAGCCTGCTCATGGTCGAGGCCCTGCTCGATGGCCCGCGCCGCTTCGGCGAACTGACCGACACCCTGTCCGGGATCGCACCGAACATCCTGACGGATCGACTCCGGCGGCTCGAGCGGGCCGGTATCGTCCGCTCGACGCCGTACCAGGAACGCCCCACCCGTTTCGCCTACGACCTGACGGCGGACGGTCGCGACCTCGCCTCCGCCCTCCGGCTCCTTGCCGACTGGGGCACCCGCGGCGGG
This sequence comes from uncultured Anaerolineaceae bacterium, assembly GCA_964522905.1. Lineage (GTDB taxonomy): Bacteria > Chloroflexota > Limnocylindria > Limnocylindrales > CSP1-4 > SPCO01. The sequence continues at coordinate 5,618 of CAZFXH010000332.1, read as the reverse complement.
ACCGACGCCGAACCCGTGCGGCACGTGACCTGTGGCACCGCCCTCGAGGCCCGCTGGTACTGCCCGACTTGCGAGGCCGCCGTCGACCCCGCGGAAGCGCCAGGGGATCGGCTGCTCTGAGACCAAGCTCCGGAACGAAGGAACCCCCGTTGCCGGTACGGATTTCGTGCGGGCTGCTGGCGCAACAGGCTTAGACTCGGCGGGTGCCTGTCCCGGGCGAGGCCGTTGCCGTGCTCATCATCGGCCTTGCCGCCCTTCTGTCGCTCCGCCTCCTGATCGCCGTCCCCGGCTGGGCTCGCCATGTGCGCAGGCCCGAGTCGCGTGCGATCCGGGTCGTCGGTGTCGGCGGCGGTGGCAGCAATGCCGTCGATCGCATGGTCCGCGCGAACATCAGAGCGGCCAGCTTCGTGGTGTGCAACACCGACGCCCAGGCCCTGCGCCGATCGAGCGCCGAGACGAAGATCCGGATCGGCCAAGCAATCACCGGTGGCCTCGGCTCCGGAGGCGACCCCGAGATCGGGCGGCGTGCGGCCGAGGAGGACGAGGCGAAGATCGCCCACGCGGTCGCCGGCGCGGACCTCGTCTTCGTCACGGCGGGGCTGGGCGGGGGCACCGGATCCGGCGCCGCACCGATCATCGCGGCCAACGCCAGGAGTCAGGGTGCGCTGACGATCGCGGTGGTGACCAAGCCGTTCGGATTCGAGGGATCGCACCGGCACCGTGTCGCGGAGGCCGCCGCAGCCGAGCTCGCCGCCAACGTCGATGCCCTGATCGTCGTGCCGAACGACCGGGTCGCGGAGGTCCTGCCCGAGGACGCCTCGATGATCGACGCCTTTGGCGTCGTCGACGACGTCCTGCTCCAGGCGGTCCAGGGGATCATCGACCTCATCACCGCGCCCGGGCTGATCAACCTCGACTTCGCCGACGTCCGGTCCGTGATGCAGGACGCCGGTCCCGCGCTCATCGGCCTCGGACGCGGAACGGGCGAGCATCGCGCGTCGGACGCGGCCCGCCAGGCGATCGCCAGCCCCCTGCTCGAGGCCAGCATCGATGGCGCGCGCGGGATCCTCTTCAACGTCTCCGGCCCGGCCGACCTCAAGTTGCGCGAGGTCCGCCAGGCCGCCGAGGCGATCCGCGAGCACGCGGACCCCGAGGCGAACGTGATCTTCGGGGCGAGCTTCAGCGACTCGCTCGACCAGGACGTCCTCATCACGCTGATCGCGACGGGCCTAACCACGCACGGCCGAACCGCGCCCCGGCGCATCGAGGCTGGGTCGTTCGACGGCGCCAAGCGGGTCGCTCCGTCCCCGGCCGTCCGGGCCTCGCCGCCACTGAAGCGTCCCGCACGAAACGTTGCGACGGAGCCCGCAGACGAGGTCGTCCCGACCACGACGCCGCATGCCGAGGCGGCCGAACCCGCCATCGAGCCGCATGCCGCGGCGGCCGAACCGGCCATCGAGCCGCTTGCGGAGGATGCCGCCGCCGCCATCGAGCCGCCTGCGGAGGAGGCCGCCCCCGCCATCGAGCCGCCTGCGGAGGAGGCCGCCCCCGCCACGAGCCAGCATATCCGCGCTCGCTCCTCGGTCGGCCCCGACCTTCCGGATCATGCGCCCCATCGGCGGGCGAGTCGGGAGGGTGACGACGTCGACGTCCCGAGCTTCCTGCGCCGACGCGGGCGGCCGACCGGCCAGAGCTGACGCGGGCGCCACGACACGGCCGTTGCGCGTGACGTGGCTACACTCGAGGCGTGACGATGGACGACGAGCGCTGGGAGCCGGGCATGCCGGCCCTCGACCGACAGGCGGTCCCCACGCCGCCCCAGCTGCCGCCCAGCCTGCAGGGCATGGCGCCTCGCTCCGTGCCGGAGGTCGCGCCCACCCCGCTCCAGAAGCAGTACATCAATCTCTCGGTGGTCGTGCTCATCTGCGGCGCCATCGCGATCACGGCGCTCAACCTCGGCGCGCGGCTCGGCGATCCGCTGATCAAGGTGTGCGTCATCGTAGCGGCCCCGCTGCTCGTCATCACGACGGCCGACGCGATCGTCCGCATCTGGCGCTCGGCCTGGGCGTGGATGGGCGTCGATCGCGGCAAGGGCCTGTTCCGGCTCGCGTGGGTGGCGGTCAGCCTGGTCGGGCTCGGGGGACTCGTCGTCGCGGCGGTCGCCGTGCTGCTGGCGTAGTCGCGCGGCCCCGGATGGACGAGTTCGATCGCGGGCGGGACGGCCGCTCCACCGACCTCCTGTCGGGGCGGGGCGTGCCGCCCTGGATGGCGCAGACGCTGAACTTCTGCTCGAACTGCGGCACCTCGCTGCGTTTCGGCCAGGTCGATGGTGAGGACCGCGACCGGCTGTCGTGCCCGGACTGCGGGCATATCGCCTACGTCAATCCGCGCCTCGTCGTCACGGTCTTCCCGATCACCGACGACGGGCAGATCGTGCTGCTGCGGCGCGGCATCGAGCCCGGCCGCGGCCAGTGGGCCCAGCCTGGCGGCTTCCTCGAGATCGACGAGACCGTGAACCAGGCCGCCATCCGCGAGACGTGGGAGGAGACCGGTCTGCTCGTGGAGCCCGGCGACATCATCGGGCTGTACACGCGCCTCGAAGCGGCCGTCGTGACGATCGCGTTCGATGCGCGGATCGTCGGCGGTACCGCGGCCCCCACGGTGGAGGCCCTCGAGATCCGGACGTTCTCCCCGGAGGAGATCCCGTGGTCCGGCCTCGCGTTCCGCACGACCATGTGGGCGTTGCGTGACTGGCTCGACCGCCACCGGCCAGACGTGCCGTGGCCGGCCGGGGAGATGGGCCGCTAACGAGCTCGGGAGGTTAACCATGGGCCTCCGCGCCGCTGGACGGCGCTAGCGACGATCGAGCTCGTTGAGTGGCCTCCGGGCGGTGCGTCTGTCGAACGAGCTGAGCCAGGTTCGTCGAATCGGCCGCCGAGCGGCCCAGATGGCGAGTGGGCGAGCTCGGCGCGGCTGCTCCTTCGTCGTTATGACCGGTGAGCGCACCTCGACCCGGTCGGGCCGCCTCGACCCACGACAGCCGGCCCGGAATCAGCAGCCCGACCCGGCGAGCTCGAGGCGTCGTTCGACGCGGATCGCGTCCGGCAGGTGGCAGCGCGCGATGGGCCCGGTCACGTCGCGGGGCGCGACGTTCGTTCCGAACGGGATTCCGCCCATGAGTCCGTCCTCACCGCTCGGCGAACGTTCGCCTGTCCCACGGAATGTCGGATCGACGAGCGCGCCGATCTGGATCGGGCGCAGCACGACGTCCTGAGCCCGCCCGCTCGCGTTGTACGCCACGACCTGCACGACGGCCGGCCCCGATGGTCGGGGATCGGGCAGCGGCAACGTGATGATGAAGGTTCGTCCCGGGCTCCGGTCGCGATCCCCCGGTCGGGTCATCGGCCCGCCCGTGCGAACGACGATAGGCTCGGCGCTGTGTGACTGAAGCACGACCTGGACCCGCCACGACGATTCGCGAACGTGACCGCGAACGACGAGATCGCTGGTGGTGATGACCTGGTTGGCTCGCGCCGGCGACGTCACGACGACGTCCGCCCGGGCCGGGTTGCGTGAGGGGACGTCGGTGGAGGGCGCCACCACGACTGAAGATCCGGAGTTGGGCACGGCCGCCTCGTCGCCCTCAGCGCCACCGGCCAGGGCCACACCTACGACCGTCACGAGGCCAAGACCCCATGCGGCGATCGCGAACCGCCCTGGGCCGCGCCCGCCGGCTCCGCCCGGTCCGCCGACCGAGCCCCGGAACCGTGTCTCAGGTGATGTCGATGAAGACGTTCTTCGTCTCCGTGTAGAGGTCGAGCGCGCTCATCCCGAGCTCTCGGCCGATGCCGGACATCTTGTAGCCACCGAACGGCGCCTCGGTGTGGACCGAGCTGTTCGAGTTCACGCTGATGACGCCCGCCTGCAACGCCTTCGCAGCCCGCAACGCCTTGCCGATGTCACGGCTCCAGATCGAGCCACTCAGGCCGTACGGCGTCGAGTTGGCCAGCGTCAGCGCCTCCTCCTCCGTGTCGAACGGGATGATCGAGACCACCGGGCCGAAGATCTCCTCCTTGGCGATGCGCATGTCGTTCGACACGCCATCGAAGACCGTCGGCAGGAGGTACGCGCCTTCGGCCAGGGCCGGATCGTCGGGCTCCGTGCCGCCGACGACGATCGTCGCGCCTTCGCCGAGCCCGATCTCGATGTAGTCCTTGACCCGGTCGCGCTGCTTTGCGCTGACGAGTGTGCCGACCTCGGTCGCGTCGTCCGCCGGATCGCCGACCTTGACCTTGCGTGTCGCCTCGGCGAACAGTTCGACGACACGTTCGTGGGCCGAGCGCTCGACGAGGATGCGGCTCCGCGCGCAGCAGTCCTGGCCGGCGTTGTCGAACACGCTGTAGGGCGACTCCCGCGCGAACTTCTCGAGGTCGGCATCGGCGAACACGATGTTCGGGCTCTTGCCGCCGAGCTCGAGGGAGATCTTCTTCACGTTCCCGGACGCCAGCCGCATGATCTCCTGGCCGGTCGTGGTCTCGCCGGTGAACGCGACCTTGCCGATGCCGTCGTGTGCCGCGATCGAGGCGCCCGCCGTCCCGCCGGGGCCCGTCACGATGTTGAGGACCCCGGGCGGGATGCCCGCCTCCAAAGCGAGCTCCCCGAGGCGGATCGCCGTCAACGGCGTGTACGACGCGGGCTTGAGGATCGCTGTGTTTCCCGCGGCCAGCGCCGGTGCCACCTTCCACGAGGCCATCAGGATCGGGAAGTTCCACGGCACGATCAGCCCCACGACGCCGATCGGTTCGCGCAGCGTGAGATCCAGGCCGGGCTTGCTGACGGGGATCGTTTGGCCGTACAGCTTGTTCGCGGCACCGGCGTAGTAGTCGAACACGAGGCTCGCGCCGACGACCTCGCCACGCGCACCGGTGATGGGCTTGCCGACGTTGTGGCTCTCGAGCCGGGCCAGCTCCTCGCTGTTCTTCTTGATCAGGTCGGCGAGCTTCGAGAGGCTCCGCCCGCGCTTCCCAGCCGCCCAATTCGCCCAGCCCTTGCGATCGTCGAAGGCCTTGCGGGCGGCGTCCACGGCCCGGTCCACGTCCTCGCGCCCGCCGAGCGGCGCCGTGGCGATCACCCGGCCGGTCGCAGGATCGACCACGTCGAATGTCTGGCCATCTGCAGCATCCACGCGTTCACCGCCGATCAGCATCCGGGCCGCCGTCGGTGCGGCGGGATCGGCGGTGTTCGTGGGCTTCGATTCGGTCGTCATGGGTCGGGACCTCGGATCTTGGGCGTGAGCCGTCGGGAAAAGGACCCCGATGATACGCCCGGATCAGGCTCCGGCCGACCTGGGCCGCTTGGCGGTGGGCAGGTCGTCCCAGGTACTGGCCGCATCCGCCAACCCCTCCGAAGCCACGACGGCGGCGCCCACGATCCCGGCGTCGTTACGCAGCGACGCCGGGACCACAGGCGTACGGGTCGTCAACCGAGGGATGTACCGATCGGCGTTCTTGCTCACCCCGCCGCCCAGGATGAACAGCGTCGGCCACAGCAAGTCCTCGATGCGCTGCAGGTGCTCGTCGAGGTCCATGGCCCAGGCCTTCCACGAGAGCCCGCGGCGG
>CAZFXH010000331.1:0-4839 GCA_964522905.1 uncultured Anaerolineaceae bacterium | reverse complement strand
CGGCGACCGGACGTCGAACCTGGATCTCGTGCTGGCGGCGGGTGGCCGGGTCGGCTGGCGTGACGGGCGGCTGGCCCCCGACGTGGACGACGACGGCGAGACGAGCGTCCCGGGCCTCTTCGTGGCCGGCGATGCCGCCGGGCTGTCGTGGGACACGGCGGCCATGGTTGCCCAGGCGCGCCATGCCGGAGCCGCGGCGGCCCAGTACGTACGAGCCGCGACCGAGGGACGGGCCGCGGCCGGCGGCCGTACGACCGGCGCATCGTCCGAGACCGTCGCGTCGTCGTCGCCCGCCCCGACCCGGGCCGGCGACCCGCCTCGGAGTACGACCGCGGGCCGGCCACCGGGGCCCGGATCGGCCCAGGCCGTGCTGTGCTTCTGCGAGGACGTGCGGGGCTGGGAGGTCCGCGCCGAATTGGTCGCCGGATACGCCGACCCCGAGCTGATGAAGCGTCGGACCGGCGCCCTCACCGGTCCGTGCCAGGGCAAGTACTGCCTGTCGGCCGTCGCCTGCGCGATCGAAGACGGCGAGTCGGCCGAGGTCCCTGAGGCCGACCTGCTCTCGACACTGGCCGGCGTCCACCTCCCCACGGGACGCCCGCCGCTTCGCCCGATCCGCCTCCGCGACCTGATCGCCGAGGCGTCCGGCCCCCAGGCCGACAGCGACGCCGGCCGCGCCCCCAGCGACGCCGGCCGCGCCCCCAGCGGCGCGCCCAACCGATGACCAGCGGCTCGATCGCGAAGCTCCTCGGCTCGGCAACCCCGCCCCTCCAGGCCGACGTCGTCATCGTCGGCGCGGGCATCGGCGGGCTCGCGATCGCCCGTGAGCTCCTCGCCCACGGGATCAGACACATCGTCATCGTCGAGCGCGGCTACCCGGGTTCCGGAGCGACCGGCCGCAACGTGGGGCGCATCCGCGCGATGCAGCTCACCGAGGAGCTCACGCAAGTCGCCCGAGCGTGCCAGGACAAGTACGAGCAGATGGGCGAGGAACTCGCGTTCAACGTGCTCTTCTACCGGATGGGATACGCGTGGGTGCTGTACGAGGCCGACGAGGTCGATCGCATGCGGGACATCGTCGCGATGCATCACCGCATCGGCGTGCGCAGCGCGCTCCTCTCCCCTGACGACACGCTCCGGCGCCTGCCCGTCCTCCGCGGCGGCGATCCCGTCGTCGGCGCGGTCCTCAACGACGACGCGATCGTGCACCACGACGCCGTCGTGTGGGCCCACCTGGAACATCTGGCCGCCCGCGAGGTCCGGCTCCTCGCGGGCACCACGGTCCGCGCCATACGCGTCGGCGACGCGGGCGTCGAAGCCGCCGAGACGGACCGGGGTCCGATCGCCACACGCGTCGTCGTCAACGCGGCTGGCGGCTGGTCGGGCGAACTCAACGCCCTCGCCGGCGTCGTGGCACCCAACCGCCCGCACCGGCGCGAGGTGCTCGTCACCGCCCCGCTTCGTCGCTCTATCGATGCGGCGATCACCTTCTATCGGCCCAACGAGGGCTGGTTCAACCAGACGCTCAGGGGCGAGGTCGTGATGGGCGTGGTGGATCCCGACGAGCCCGCCGGCGTAGATCAGGCCTCGTCGGCCGCGTTCCTTCGCCGGACGGCGTCGGTCATCACGCGCAAGGCACCCGCGCTCGGCGACGCGACCGTGATCCGCCAATGGGCCGGGATGTACGACATCTCCCCCGACCACCTCCCCCTGGTCGGCCCGACCCGTCAGCTCGACGGCTGGTGGCAGGCCAATGGATGGAGCGGCCGGGGGATGCTGCTCGCTCCCTACCTCGCCGAGCTGCTCGCGACCCGGATCGCGACCGGGGCGAGTCCGGCGCGCCTGGCGATGTTCGACCCGGACCGCTTCGCCCCGACAGCACAGACCGCGGCCGCTGGTCAGGACTACTACGCCCGCTACGCGAAGCACTGACGAGAGAACGAACCTTCACCACGTCCCCACCGTGCCCGTAACCGATCTGGGGCATCCTTCCCGGTGCCGGACAGTCGTCCGGTGCCGTCCGCGCGGCTGCGCGCGGTCGACCGTCGCGACCGCACGAGCCTGATGCCACCGATGGACGACGACCGGACCCAGACCGAACCGACCACCGACCACGAGCCGCCGAACGTGACCTCCCTCACGCCCGGTCCCTCCCAGGCTCCGACGTCAAGGGCGGCCGGCCAGGGAGGCCGGGCGGTGATCATCGGTGCGATCGTCGGGCTCGCGTTGGTCGTGACGTTCAGCGCCGGGATCGGGGTCGGTCGGCTGGTGACGCCTCCGGGCGTCCCCGCGGGCTCGACCTCGAACCCTGCGTCCGGCCCCGCTGCCTCGGCACCGACCGAGTTCGGGCTGATCAAGGAGGCATGGGACACGATCCACCAGCAGTATGTCGCCAAGGACGAGCTGGACGACCAGCAGCTCATCTACGGCGCCATCGAGGGCATGACGGACGCCGTCGGCGACACGGGGCACACCGACTTCATGACGCCCGAGGAGCGCGAGGATCGCAACGACGCGCTGTCGGGCTCGTACGTCGGGATCGGCGTCCGGATCGATGAGACCGAGGAGGGTCTGCCGCGCGTCGTGTCTGTCTTCAAGGGCAGCCCCGCCGAGAAGGCCGGGCTGCAGCCGGATGACGTCATCGTCGAGGTCGACGGGCAGACCACCGTCGAGCGCTCGATCGACGAGGTCGCCGGCTGGGTCCGTGGTGAGGCCGGCACGACGGTCGAGGTTACGATCCGGCGGTCGAACGGCACGGAAGTGACGCTGTCGATCGTGCGCGCGGACGTCCCCATCGAGCCCGTGACATGGGCACTGGTCCCGGGCTCGAAGACCGCGCTCGTCCGGCTCGAGCAGTTCTCCTCGGGCGCCGCCGACGACATGGTGCAGGCGCTCAAGGACGCCCGAGCCGCCGGGGCGGACCGGATCGTGCTGGACCTCCGCGCTAACCCCGGTGGGTACGTCAACGAGGCGGTCGGGATCGCCAGCCAGTTCCTCACGAGCGGCATCGTCTACATCGAGCGAAATGCCGCCGACGAACGCACGGAGCATCCTGTCTCCCCCGGTGGGGTCGCGACGGATCTGCCCCTCGTCGTCCTCGTCGATGGCAACACCGCCAGCTCGGCCGAGATCGTGTCCGGCGCCCTCCAGGATGCGGGACGCGCGAAGATCGTCGGTGAGACGACATTCGGGACGGGCACCGTGCTGGGCGAGTACTCGCTCTCGGACGGTTCCGCGCTGCGGATCGGGACGGTGGAATGGCTGACTCCCAAGGGCCGCCGCATCTGGCACGAAGGCATCGCGCCGGACGCGCCAGTCACCCTGCCGGAGGGCGCCCTGCCGCTGACCCCGGACGACGTCCGGGAGCTGACCCCCGCAGAGGCCGGCTCGGTCGAGGACACGCAGCTCGGTGAGGCCCTGGAGGTCGTGACAGCCGAGGTCGCGCCGTAGGGCTAGGGCGTCGATGTCGGCTCGATGTCGTCGCGCGGCGCCGAGGCGTCGAGCGGGTCGATGGGTGGCACCGGCTCCGTGTCGCCCGGAAAGACGACCTGGAATTCGCTGCCGTCCTCGCCGCTGAGGCCGCGCACCGGTTGGCCCTTCACGATCAGCTCCTGGACCGGCGGCATGGTCCGGAAGATCTGCTGGTCGAACCCGACGATGATGCCGCCGATCGTCTCGCCGACCGGTCGCCGTTTCTTGCGCTTGCCGGTCACGTGGCGCTCGCTTCGGCAGGTGCGCCTTCGGCCGTGACGGCGACCACGACCCATCCGTAGAAGAATGCCCGTCGCATCTGCGGATGCTACCGGTCAACCTGGTTCGTGCCACGGACTTCGGCACGCATCCATCGATTTCGAGTCCAAGCCGCCGCATTGGACGGGACCCGGCGACCGCCGCGCGTCCCTGCAGAGTGGCTAGAGCAACTCCCCGTGGGCCGCCGCGGTCGGTTCGCCCTCGCGCGGTCGCGGCTCCTCACCGGGGCCGTACTCCGGCTCCTGCGTCGCGAGCGCTGGATCGGTAGCGTCCGCGGCCTCGCCCGACTCGATCACCCGAAGCGGCGCCCCGGCCTGTCCCTCGAGCGCACCGACGCCGAACGGCACCCATTTCGATGGGTCCTGGAGCCGATGCGCCTCGGTGTTGCCGCGCTGGTGGACCTCCTCGAAGCCCTTGGGCTCGATCCACATCCGCTCGCCCTCGAGCAGGCCGAGCACGCCGGACTGACCGGGCTCAGGGCGCTCGTGCTGGCAGTACGAACAGGCCGCAGAATCGTGCTTGCGGTAGTTCTCGGGCTCCTCGTACGTGGTGATGTAGCCCTCGTAGTTGCGCAGCACGACCTTGTGATCGGAGTACGAGATGAGGTAATTGGGCATGACCGGGATCTTGCCGCCACCGCCGGGCGCATCGATGACGTACGTCGGCACCGCGTACCCGCTCGTATGCCCGCGCAGCCCCTCCATGATCTCGAGCCCCTTGCCGACAGGCGTCCGGAAGTGCCCGGAGCCCTCGACGAGGTCGCACTGGTAGAGGTAGTACGGCCGGATCCGGTTCGCGACGAGCTTGTGGACGAGCGAGCGCTGGATGTGGACGCAGTCGTTCACGCCAGCCAGCAGCACGCTCTGGTTGCCGACCGGGAGGCCGGCCTTCGTCAGCTTGTCCACTGCGCGCGACACCTCTGGCGTGATCTCGTTCGGGTGGTTGAAGTGCAGGTTGATCCAGAGCGGGTGGTACTTCTCGAGGACTTCGCACAGCTCGTCGTCGATGCGCTGGGGCAGGAACACCGGCACGCGCGACCCGATGCGGATGATCTCGATGTGGGGGATCTCGCGCAGGCCGCGCAGGATC
>CAZFXH010000330.1:0-4313 GCA_964522905.1 uncultured Anaerolineaceae bacterium | reverse complement strand
TCGATCGCGGTCCCAGGATCGAGCGCGTCGCCGGGCTTGTGGTCGAGCCGCGCGGAATCACCGTCACCGACCCGTACCTTGCCCGCGAGCACGAGCGCCTGCGCCCGGCTGCGCGTCTCGACCAGGCCGCGCTCCACGAGCAACTGGTCGAGCCGCACGCGCCTGGTCCGGCTGTTCGATCTGGCGGCAGGATCCCGGGTCACGTCCGTATCGTGGCACAGCCCGCTCACCCTGGGCTCACCGGCGGCTCGCGGGCTCGCGAAGGCCCGCGACGGCCCGCGGCGACCGGCCGTCGTCTGCCACGCGACGGCAGGTGAGCCTCAGATAAGCGCACTGGTGTTCAATTCGGCCATGGTCAGCAGAACGAGCGTCGAACGGGAGACCGCTCGGCGGGTTCGAACGCAGTCGATGAGGACCGCCGAAGACGTCCGCCGCCTTCGACTGGACGCAGGAGTGTCATTTCGCGAGCTGAGCGCCGTCACCGGAATCCATCCTTCGCATCTGGCGAGGGTCGAGGCAGCGGCCGTCCGCCCCAGTCTCGAGGTGCTGACCAAGATCGGCGTGGCGTTGGGCGCCGACTTGAGCGTCCGGTACTTTGCTGGCGCCGGCCCGCGCCTCCATGACCGGTTCCAGGCTCCCATGATCGAGGGCCTTCTGCGCGTCCTCGATTCGCGTTGGATACCCACCCCGGAGGTCCAAGTCCTTCAGCCCGCACGCGGCGTCATCGACCTCGTCCTGGATGACCGAGCGAGCCAGACCACGATCGCGAGCGAATCGCAATCCGAGGTCCGTCGGCTCGAGCGGCAGGTCCGCTGGAGCGCTGAGAAGGCGGACGGGCTCGTCTCGCGACTCGCCCGTGAAGGGCGAGCTGACCGCAACGTTTCGCGCCTGCTGTTACTTCGATCCACGGACGCGACGCGAGAGATCGCTCGACGCTACGAAGCGACACTTGCCGCGGCGTACCCGGCGACAACCGGAGACGTCTTCGCGGCCTTGACGACCCCGTCCTCCCCCTGGCCAGGAGCTGGGATCCTGTGGGTCAGGCTCGAGGCCGGCGTCGGGACGGTCATGGCACATCCGCCCCGTGGCGTTCTCCTGGGCCTTTAGCTTCTTGTCGCGTGGGAGACGACGCCGACGCGTCGACAAGCATGCCGATGCGTTCCCGGGTTGATTGCGTCGCGTGGGAGACGACGATTGCCTGGCGAGGAGCGCGATTCGGAGCCATCAGGCCGACTGCGTCGCGTGGGAGACAACGCCACACGGGTTCACGGACCCGGTCAGGTGCCCTCGGTCGCTGGCGTCGCGTGGGAAGCGACGCCACACGGGTTGACGGACCCGGTCGGGTGCCCTCGGTCCCTGGCGTCGCGTGGGAGACGACGGGAGGGTCGAGGCGCCCGCCGAGTGGACTTGGCACCGGCGGCTCGCGGGCCTCAGCTCGCTGCGGGCCTCAGCCCGCTGCGACCTCCGAGCCGGAGCGTCCGGGCGTGGCCTGCATCGCCGCGAGCGCGTCGCGGACCTGGGAGGCCAAGCCCGGAGCATCGAGACGCAGCACGCGACGGAGGTCCGCCACGGACCCGTGATCGACGAAACGGTCGCCCGGGATCCCCACGATCCTGACTGACACGTCGCGGTAGGACGGATCGGCCAGGCGTGCCTCCTCGAACAGCTCGAGCACGCCGCTCCCGAAGCCACCGGTCACGACGCTCTCCTCGAACGTCACGACGAGGCGTTTCCCGCGCGCGGCATCCAGGATCAGCTGCCGGTCCAGCGGCTTCGCGAAGCGGGCGTTGATGACGCCGACCGACCAGCCCTCGGCCTCGAGCGCCGCGGCGGCCTCCGACACCCGTGCGACGATCGGCCCAAAGCCCACGAACAGCAGGTCCCGGCCCTCGCGCAGCGTCTCGGCCTGTCCGACCGCCAGGACCTCGGGCTCCGCCGGAGGCAGGCCGAACCCGGGATCGCGCGGATAGTGCAGGGCGAACGGTCGATCCTGCGCCAGGGCCGTCCATAGCAGCGACCGGAGTTCCTGCTCGTCCTTGGGCGATGCGATCACGAGATTCGGGAGCTGTCGCTGCGCCGGCAGCACGAACATGCCCTGGTGACTCGTGCCGTCCTCGCCGACGAGCCCAGAGCGGTCGACGGCGAGCAGGACGGGCTGGTCGTTCTGGCAGACGTCATGCACGGTCTGGTCGAACGCCCGCTGGAGGAACGTGGAATACACGGCCACGACCGGGCGCAGACCGCCCATCGCGAGCCCGGTCGCCAACGTGACCGCGTGCTGCTCCGCGATCCCGACGTCGAAGACGCGCTCGGGAAACACCTCCGCGAACTTCGACATCCCGGTACCGGTCGGCATCCCGGCCGTGATGCCGACGATGCGGCGATCGGTCCTGGCGAGCTCGATCAACTCCGCCGCGAATACGGCCGTGTAGTTCGGGTGCTTCTTCGGCGCAGCCGGCTCCGGGGTCGGTGCCGCAGCGTCGTCAGCCATCGATTCGGTCGGCATCGCCGGTGGGACGTCCGCGGTTGCCTGGGCGGCCGCTCTGGCGCCGCCCGTAGACCTCGTGCCGTCATAGGCGTCCGCCTGCGGGGTGAGCGCCATCGGCGGCAGGGCGGCGCCGTGGAAGCTGACCTGGTCCTCGATCGCCGGCCGGAACCCGTGACCCTTCTGCGTGCGCACGTGGACGATCGTCGGCCCGGGCAGCGCGAGCGCCCCCGCGAGGGTCTCGGTCAAGGCCCGCAGGTCGTGCCCGGGCACCACGCCGATATACGTCAGCCCGAGGTCCTCGAACAACTGGCCGGGCTGGGCGAACTGCACGACTGACGCGCGCAGGCGCTTCGACAGCTCCAGGATGTGCGGCCCGAGCACAGGCACGCGCAAGACGGTCCGGTCATACGCGCTCTTGCTCTGGCGCCAGGCGTTCGAGAGCTTGATCTGCGAGAGGTACTTGGAGAACGCGCCGACCGTCGGGCTGATCGACATCTCGTTGTCGTTGACCACGATCAGCATCTGCGTCTGGCGCTGGCCGATGTCGTTGAGCGCCTCGAGCGACAGCCCGCTCATCAGGGCCGCGTCCCCGACCACGACGGCGATCCGCTCCATCCCGTGGCGGATGTCGCGGGCCTCCGCCAGTCCTTCGGCGATCGAGAGGCCGGTCCCCGCGTGGCCGCCATCGAACACGTCGTGCGGCGATTCGCTTCGGCGCGGGAAGCCACCGATACCCTCGAGCGAGCGAAGCGTCGCGAAACGGGCCAGGCGGCCGGTCAGGAGCTTGTGCGGGTAGGCCTGGTGGCCCGTGTCCCAGACGATCCGGTCACGCGGCGATTCCAGCAGGCGATGGAGGGCGATCGTCAGCTCGACCACGCCGAGCGACGAGCCGAGGTGGCCGCCCGTCTCGGCGACCGTGCGGATGATCATCTCGCGGATCTCGGCGGCGAGCTCCGCCAGCTGGGCGTCGGACAGGCCGCGCAGTTCGCCGGGACCCTGGAGACTGGAGAGGATGGACAAGACCGGAAATTCTCCTGTTGTGTCCGCGGGAGTCTACTGCGGCTCCGGCGCGACGGCAGTGTGGCCGCCAAGCATGATAATTGATACCTGGCCGGAGCAGGTTTGTGCGAAGTCAGGCTTCGTCGACCGTACGCTCCGCATCCACCTCGACCGTCTCCAGGCCCCCGGGCTTGGCCACCAGCTGACGCATCCGCAGCTCCGCGGCCCGCAACAAGGTCTCGCAGCGCTCGAGCAGTGCGGCACCCCGCTCGTGGAGGGCGAGCGTGCGCTCGAGCGGCAGGCCCCCGGTCTCGAGCTCGGCGATGGTCCGCTGGAGCTCGGCGAGGGCGTCATCGAAGGTCAGGTCGGCGATGGGCGGCGCGGCCTCATTCGGTTCCGTCACCGGCATCCTCATCCTTGGGTTCGGAGATCCGTTCGCTCAAGCGCCCCAGGCGCGGGGCCACCAGCATACCGAGGACGACCCCGGCGATGGCGATGACCGCCACGAACACGACGAATACGAGCAGCTCGCCGATCAACGGGGATCCGCATCGTCGACGGTCGCCGCGATGTCACCACGCGCGACGCGGATCCGCAGCGGGGTGCCCGGCCCCGCTGCCCCGGGGTCGCGCACGATCGAGCCGTCCGGCTCGCGCCGGACGATGGCGTAGCCGCGTTCGAGCGTTGCGGATGGACCCAGGACCGCCAGGGCCGCGGCCGCCGTATCGAGGGATGACCGGGCGAGGGCGACTGCGGTAGCCGACTGGCGGGGCAGCGCGATCGCGGCGGCCTCCATCGCCGACCGTGCAGCCGCCAGCCGGGCGGC
>CAZFXH010000329.1:0-3151 GCA_964522905.1 uncultured Anaerolineaceae bacterium | reverse complement strand
GTCGGGCTCGAGCCCGATCGAAGCGATGCGCTCGATCGCTATCCGATCCCGCGCCGGCGGCGGGACGTCGGCGATCGGGAACGTCCGGAGGTGGGCGTCCTCGGTCCGCGTGCTGCGCGCGCCCAGCTCCTTCTGCGCCATCGGCCGATTATGGCCCGCACGCCCTACACGGTTCGCGCCCGATCGCGCCCTGGTGAATGTGAAGGTTCACGATGTCCCGATGGCCGGCCCCCGAGATGCCGTCGAACGCGTGTGGCGGGACGACGGCTCTCGCCTGTGGCGCTCACTCGTGGCCTTCGGGGGCGACCAGGAGCTTGCGAGCGACGCGATGGCCGAGGCGTTCGCGCAAGCGCTCGGGCGGGGAGCCGCAGTCGAGACACCCGACCGCTGGATCTGGCGCGCAGCCTTCCGCATCGCGGCCGGTGAGCTGAAGGAGCGCCGTCGCGTTGCCGCCTCGGACGTCCGCCGCGCCTCCGTGGACATGCCCGAACCGGTGGCGGATCTCGTCCGTGCGCTCCGAACGCTGAGCCCGAACCAGCGGGCCGCGGCCGTGCTTTCGCTCTACGCCGACATGTCCACGCGAGACGTGGCCCGCACCCTCGGGTGCAGCCAAGCCACGGTCCGCGTCCATCTTTCCCAAGCCCGACGGCGCCTTCGCGCGTTGCTGGAGGAGACCGATGAGTGACCTTCGCGAACGGTTCCGGGCGCTCGACGCCCTCGACGTGCCCGACGTCATGTCGCACGCGCGCCTGATCGGGCCCAAGCCTCCCGAGCCCGACCCCACGCCGCCGCTGCGACGGGTCGGCGCGCTGCTGTTCGCGGCCGTCGTGGCGATCGCCGCCGTGGTCCTGATCGCTCGGGCCCTCGACCAGCCGGATCAGCCTGCGGACCCGCCCACGCCGACGCCATCCGACATCGCACTCCGCAGGGACGGAGAGGTCATCACCTACACGAACGACGATGCTCGCCGTAGCGGCGACCTCGTCATTGTGGACCCGGACACGGGTGAGGTACGCACCCTCGTCGCCGCCGACGCGCTGAGCCGACGCCTGCAACCTGGAGAGATCCGCGGCGACTACTCCAACCTCCTCATCGGCAGCGCCGCCTGGTCCGCCGACGGGAGATGGGTCGCGTACGAGATCCTGGCGTGCGGCGGCGGGTTTATGGACGAGGCCAGTGAGGGGGGCCTCTGGGTCACGAACTGGCTGGATGAGTCTCGGCAGTTGACAAGGCCGTGTTTCGAGGACCCGGATGTCGCCCCGTACAACGAGCTCTGGGCATGGTCCCCGGTCGGCGCGCAGCTCGCGGTCGCTCGCAGATCCATCGAGGGCAACGAGCTGCTACTCATCGATCCGGCGACCGGCGATCGAACGGACCTCGGGCAGGCGGCGGGTCGCGTCACGACGCTCGCGTGGTCACCCGGCGGAACCCGGATCACTTACGGCACGCCGCGAGGGTCGGTCTTTTCGGTGGGCGTGGGTGGCGGCGATCATTCCCTGCTCGCGAGCTCGCTCGGGTCCGTCTCCGGAGGGGAAACCGTATCGGCGATCCGCTGGTCGCCCGACGGTGAGCGCATCGCGGTCGTGGCCTACGTGCCAGGACCCCGGCCGGCCACGCTGTATCTCATGAACGCGGACGGATCGGACCTCGACCTGGTTACCGAGGGCGTCGTGATCGAACACGTCTTGGGGTCGCCGGGCCCCGTCTGGTCGCCCGACGGGACCAGGATGGCGTACGCAACGTTGTCTGGAGAACGGGAGCTGCAGATCTGGAACGGATCGCCCGACGGCTCGACCCCGGTCCTGGTCTTCGAGTCGACACCGGCACCCGGAGCGAGCGTCTGGACCGCAGGCCCGGTCTGGTCACCCGACGGCACTCGGATCGCCTTCCCATTCTCGACGGCCTACCTGGTCGCGAACGCCGACGGAACGGGCGACGCCCGCGAGATCGACGAGCTCCGGTACCTGAGCTGGCGCGGAGGTTGGTACTTCTGCGAGTGCTACGGATGAAGGAGGTCCCTCAGATGGTCACGCGTCGGAAGGCAGGTATGTCTGGCCTCGTCGCGACGCTCATGATCGTGGTCCTTGCGGCGTGCAGCTCTGCGGGTGACGACTCCCCGGCTGCGGGCTCCCGGCCCATCGCGACACCAGATGCGACTTCGACCGCAACGCCCATCCCATCCTCCGGCGCTCTAGAGCCGGGGACGTATTCCTTCAGCGCGCTCGATCCTGACTTCGACGCGTCGTACCGGATCACGATGGACGTTCCGGATGGTTATGAGGGTTTCGGGGGATGGGGGGTCTTCCAGCCCGGCAAAGGCCAGGGGATCAGCGCGTGGGTCGTTGGCAACGTCTATGCCGATCCGTGCCATTGGATCGGTACGCTCCCCGACCCACCGGTGGGGTCGTCGGTCGACGGTCTGGTCGCCGCCCTGGCGAGCCAGAAGGGGCATCACGCGTCGACGCCGACCGACGTTACGGTGGATGGGTTCACCGGGAAGTACATGGAACAGACCGTGCCCGGCGGGATAGACCTCGCCGACTGCGACAACGGCCAGTTCCGAACCTGGGTCGACACCGGGTTGCAGGGAGCGAGGTGGCTCCGGCCCGGTCAACGCGATCTGTTGTGGATCGTCGACATCGGCGGCGTGCCTCTCGTGATCGATGTCGCGCTCGGGCGAGGGACATCGCCGCAGGATCGAGCCGAACGCCTCCAGATCGTGGAGTCGATCCATATCGAACCTCTCTGAGGCCCTCGTCCGGGGTGGAACGCCAGCGGCGCTAGGCACCTCCGGCGCGACGTGGCACGATGTCGCAGGTGATGAGCAGACCCGCCGCAGCGCAGCACCTGCGCGACCTCGCGTGGCTGTGCCGTGTCCGCGACCGGATCGACCGAGAGTACGCGCAGGAGGTGCTTCGCGATGGCTGAGAGGAAACCTGCAAAGAAGGGCACCCAGAAGTCCACCAAGCGCACCGCCGCCACCGGCAAGACGTCCAAGGGATTCACGGCCGAGGAACGAGCCGCGATGAAGGAGCGCGCTCAGGAGCTGAAGGCGGCCACGGACAGGGCGAGCGGGGAAAGCCAGCTGCTCGCGAAGATCGCCGAGATGCCGGAACCGGATCGCGCGATGGCCAAGCGGCTCCACGCCGTC
>CAZFXH010000328.1:0-1761 GCA_964522905.1 uncultured Anaerolineaceae bacterium | reverse complement strand
CTCGGTCGACAGCCCAAACGCAATGCCGAGACCAATGCCCCCGGCAAACGGGAGAGCGATGCCGAGGGTGCCGACTGCCCCCGCCTGAGGGCCTACCCGCAGGAGATCTGCCAGTCGAGTTTCGAGTCCGACGCGAAAGAGAAGGAAGACGACACCGATCTCCGCAAAGAGCGCCGTCCCTTCATTGATCTCATACCAGCCGAGGACGGCCGAGCCGACGATCAGGCCGGCCAGAATCTCCCCGACAAGCGGCGGCTGGCCGATGCGCTTGAAGATCTCGTCGCCGATCTTGGTCGCCAGCAGCAGCACGAACAACTGGCCAAGGATCGCGGGGCCGTGGTCCATGGCGTCACTCCACGCCGGGGGCTTGTCGGCCGATGGAGTCGAGGGCGGCGTGAGTCGGTGGCGTCGTCAACATGAGGCTTGTTATCGTCGGACCTGGACGCGCGCGTTGTCCGCTCGGAATCCTCGAACGGGCCGTGCCGCCCGCGAAGATTCATCGAAGTGGCCGTTCTGACCGATCGTCCGGTTGGCCGATGATCTCGTCGAATCCAAGCTCGCGCGCTCGAAGGATCGCCGCGCGCCTACCTCGGACGTCGAGCGATCGATAGAGGCCAGTCAGGCGGTAGCGGACGGTCGCCTCGCTCCGACCGATCGCCTCCGCGATCTGGGCATTCCCGAATCCGAGGACCAGATAGCCGAGAAGCTCGATTTCGTCCGCCCTGAGACCGAGACGTCCCGCCAGGACGAGCGTATCGATCGGCAGTGGGCTGTCGCCGGCAGCCACCCCGAGTCGGCGCCGAAGCTCCAGAGGGCTGTCGCCTTGAGTGATGCCGGCATTGAGCATGCGGCTGAGGTGCAGGACGCGCCGATCGACGGCCATGAACCAGTCGACCAGGAGGGCAAGCACGACGATCGTGAGGAGGTCTTCGGCTGCCTCCGCGAGAGCGCCCCGCTGCCACGCATCGGGGAAGACCACCACGGTGTACGGCAACAGGAAGGCGACGGCGTAGATCGCGGCCCCGCGGCGCGGAACGAGACGTCCGGCCCACCAGATTCCCGCGAGCGCCACAAAGTGGAACTCGGAGTGCGGGGCGCTCGTAAGCGCGACGGCGATCAGGCAAACGATTGCGTCCGCCAGCACGATCCAGCTCCCGGCGCGGAACCGAAGGGCGAGATATCGGCTGACGACGAGCGCGGCCGATAGGACTGTGGCTGGAACGAACCCCTCGTCATGGCGCTCCGGTCCGAGGAGCAAGCCCAGGAGGAAAGCGACGGCGATCGCCAGGACGCTCAACACCGCGGCGAATCCGGAACCCCGCGGGTCCCACATCCAGGTTTCCGCGCTGCGGAGCCGGCTGATCCCCGCGGGCTCCGGTAACCCTCCGCCTAGGAGCCTACGGCTCACCTGGCGGCCGGTCGCCGGCCGCCACCACCGGCAACGCGGGAGCTTGGGCTGCCGCGTCCATCAGCTGCAACACACCGAGCAGTGCGTTCATGCGAGCAGGATACCGCAGGCTGGGCCGACGCCCGGCGCTGCTCCTCCTGTTGTTGCGTACCCTTGACGATGATGATCCGGCGCCTGGTGATCCTGGGAGCGACCGGCGACCTCACGCGGAGGTCCCTGCTTCCTGCCGTCGGTCTATTGCTGGCAGATCGATCGCTCCCGGCCGATTTCCGGGTCATCGCCGCCGGCCGCCGGGACTGGGACGACCAGGCCTACTTCGACTGGTTCATGGCGGGCTCGCGAAGCGCCGACCT
>CAZFXH010000327.1:0-4547 GCA_964522905.1 uncultured Anaerolineaceae bacterium | reverse complement strand
GTCCCTTACTCGAGAACGTCACCCCGAACCTCATCGGCGAATCGCTCCGGCTTCGATTCCGACACAAGATCTCGAAGCCGACATGGAGGTGGCTCGAATCGAGCGCGCCGTCCGGCGCGAAGCCGGTCCATGCGTTCCATGTCCTCGATGTGTTTCCCAAGGTCGGCCTGATGCGCAGCGAGCAGGTCGACAACGTTCTCCGGATCATGGACTCGTGCAGGATCCGCTGGGGACGAGTCCTCGAACGAGACGGGGATCAACTCGTCGTGAGCGCCGTCTCACTCGCCCTCGTCGATGGGAAGCTGACGCTTGGGCCCGCCCGCACCGAGAGGATCACCGCGTGGCGCGACGGTCGCGGTTTCATCGGTGACGTGGCGGCGGACGACGTTGTATCGATCCATTGGGACTGGGCCTGCGACGTTCTCGACGCCGAGCAGGTCCGGCGGCTCGTGATGTGGACGCGACGCCAGCTTCGAATCGCCAATGAGACAGTCTGACGGCCCGCCTGGCCGATCTCGCGACCACCGGCTGGATCCAAGCCAGCGGAAGAGGGGCCGTCGGAACCTCCGATCGAGGGCCGAATGGACCTCGACCGGCGCAACCGTCTGGGGCAGGCTTCGCCAATCGGCGACATGGCCCACGGGCTCATGCGTGAGGTGCCGTCGGGATCGAGAGGCGCGAGATGCTGACTGGACGATCGAACGAGCCGAGCGTAGCGAGCCTGATGACCAGGAGTCCGGTGGTCGTGACGGAGGACGATGCGATCGCCGGGGTCGCCGAGCTGCTGGCGGGTTACGAGATCACCGGACTGCCGGTCGTCGACTCAGCCAATCGGCTTGTCGGCGTCATCAGTCAGACCGATCTCGTCCGACTCCGGGGATCGACCCTCCCATGGACGGGATGGCATGGGCTCCTGGTCCGCGACCTGATGACCAAGCCGGCCAAGACGATTCCAGGGTCAGCGCCGCTCGATGAGGCGGCCCGGCAGATGACGGCTGGCCACGTCCACCGACTGGTCGTCGTCGACGAACGACAGACGCCGATCGGCGTCATCTCCGAAAGCGACATCGTCCGGGAGATCGCTGATTCCTGCGACGACGGTTGATCGACATCCTTGGCGGGTCGCCCGACAGTCGGCGAGGCTTCGCTTGTGTGCACATAACTTGTGCACACTTCTTATGCATGCTATCCTCTGGTCACGATGACGTTCGAATCGACCACCACGACCCTGCACCTCGACGCCCGCGCCGTGAAGGTGCTCGCCCACCCCCTGCGATCACGCCTGCTGAGCGCACTCCGCTCCGGCGGTCCCGCAACGGCGACCGCCCTCGCTGAGCGGCTCGGAACGAATACCGGCGCCACCAGCTACCACCTGCGCAAGCTCGCATCCGTCGGCATCGTGGATGACACCGGCGAGGGCCACGGCCGGGAACGATGGTGGCGCGCCTCCACCGACATGCACTCGTTCACCCAGCGAGACGTGGCCTATGACGCCGACGGGCAGGCGGCCGCCGACTGGCTTCGGCGGTACTACCTGCGCTCGTTCCTCGATCGCTACGGCGCCTGGCTCGATGACCGTGGTTCGTGGCCGCTCGAATGGCAGGAGGTCGCCGATGCGAGCGACTACCTGCTGCGCGTCTCCCCTCGGCGTCTCGCCGAGCTCGAGGCCGAGATGAGCGCTCTCCTGGAGCGGTATCGGGATCCCGATCCCGATGACCCCGATGCCCTCTCCATCGAGATCCACCTCCACGCCTTCCCACTGGGGACGGCTCCGCGATGACAGCCCTCGATGCGCGCTCGGCGCGGCGGCGCTACCTGATCCTGCTGGCCCTGCGCTGGCTCCCGACCGGATTGCTCATCCCCATCTTCGTGTTGCTGCCGCTTTCGCGCGGCCTGTCGCTGACCGAGATCGGGATCGTCTTCGCCGTCCAGGGCTTCGTCGTGCTCGCCCTCGAATTGCCGACCGGTGGTCTTTCCGACTCACTCGGTCGTCGGCCGATCCTGATCCTCTCGGGCTTCATCGGCCTGCTTTCGCTCGCGCTCTTCTTCCTCGCCGACTCGGTCGGGATGTTCGCGGGGGCGATGTTCCTGCAGGGCATCCACCGCGCGCTCGACAGCGGCCCGCTCGAGGCCTGGTATGTCGACGCGACGCTCGCGGCCGACCCCGATGCGCGGATCGAGTCGGGTCTCGGGGCCGGCGGCACCGTGCTCAGCCTCGCCATCGCGTCCGGGGCCCTCCTTTCGGGCGGCCTCATCGCGCTCGATCCGTTCCCGACCGTCGAGACGCTCGCGCTGCCGCTCCTCGTGGCCCTCGGTCTCCACGTGGTCGGCCTCGTCGCCATCGTGACGCTCATGCGCGAGGTTCGAACGGCCCGCGGTCCGCGCGCCGTCGCGAGCTCCGTCGCGGCCGTGCCCAGCGTCATTCGCGACGGTCTTCGCCTCCTCCGTTCGTCGCGCGTCCTGCTCGCCCTGGTCGGGGTCGAGCTCTTCTGGGGCTTCTCGATGGTCACCTTCGAGAGCTTGTTCCCGATCCGCCTCGCGGAAGTGGTCGGCGATACTGCGGACGCGGCCGCGCTGATGGGTCCGGTGAGCTCGGGGGCGTGGTTCGCGTCGGCGGCCGGGGCGGCCATGATCACGCTCGTGAGCCGCCGCGTCGGCGTCGCCCGGTCCGCAGCCTTCCTCCGCATCCTCCAGGGGGTGACCATCGTCGGCATGGGCGTCCTCGCGGGCCCCGTCGGAGTCGTCACCGCCTACCTGGCGTGCTACATCGCCCACGGCGCATCCAACCCGATGCACACGACCCTGCTCCACCGTCAGGTGGACGGCCCGCATCGGACGACGGTGCTCTCGATGAACTCGATGGTGGCCCAGCCGGCCGGCGCGATCGGTGCGATCGTGCTCGCCGCCCTGGCCGACGGGACGTCCCTGACGACCGCGATGGTGGTCGGTGGCATCCTGTGCGCGGTCGCGGCACCGCTCTACATCCCGGCCTGGCGCGCCGAGAAGGCGCGCGGGACCGTCCCCGACGAGGTCCCGCCGTCGAGCTCGGAGGTGGCAGACTCCGCGGCGTGAACGCCAACGGCACGGTGAGCGTCGAGCGACATCGGACGGCCCCAGCGTTCCTCGACGCCGCCGGGAGCTTCCTCGTCGAGCGCGAGGCCGAGCACAACCTGATCTTCGGGATCTGCGCGACCCTGACCGCCGACCCCGGGTACGCGAGCGAGCCGTATCTCGCCACGGTCTCGCGGGCCGGCCGCGTCGTCGGGGCCTCGGTCATGACACCGCCCTGGAACCTGGTCCTGTCGTGCACCGACGACCCGGACGCGCTCGGCGCGTTGTCGGCCGACCTGGACGCCCGCGGCATCGCGATCCCGGGAACGACGGGCCCGGTGGAGACCGCGGGTCGATTCGCCGAGATCTGGTGCGAGTCGCACGGCCTCGCGGTCGGGCCCAGGGTCGCGGAGCGGATCTACCGCGTGGCGCGCGTCGTGCCGCCCGACGGCGTTCCGGGCACGGCCCGCCTCGCGACCGAGGCCGACCGCGACGTGCTCATCGGATGGGTCCACGCGTTCCTGACCGAGGCGCTCGAGCGAAACGACCCCGGCCAGGCTGCATCGATGGTCGATCGGTCGTTCCGGACCGGCACCCGGACCTGGTACCTGTGGGAGGACGGAGACCCGGTCTCGGTCGCCGCAGCCGGTGGCCCGACGCCCAACGGGATCCGCATCGGACCGGTCTACACGCCGCCCGACCGGCGGCGGCGCGGGTACGCCAGCGCACTGACCGCGGCGGCCAGCCAGGCGGAGCTCGACAAGGGACGGCGCTTCATCTTTCTGTTCACCGACCTCGCGAACCCGACCTCGAACAAGATCTACCAGGCCATCGGCTACGAGCCCGTGATCGACGTCGACCAGATCACGTTCGTGCCGGTCGGGCCTGGCTAGCACGGCCCTCCAGGCGTGCGCGCAGGAGCTCCGTGCCGGCCGCGTCGGCGATCCGGCAGGACCAGCCGCCGTCATCGTCGCCGCGCCACGTGAGGGCTTCGACCGTCGCCCCGGCCTCGGCCGCGCGGGCGTATTCCAGCCGGGCCCGCCTCGGGATCGCCCGGACCTCGGCCAGCCCGCCCGCAGCGATGACCTGCTCGTCGAGCCAGTCCGCATAGACCGCGTTGTTGACGTGGTCCATCGGGTCGAGCTCCTGTGGCCGGACGGCGAACCTGGAGGTCGTGGCCTCGGACCCGGGCTCGCCGAGCAGGACGCGAGCCAGGGCGAATGGCGCGTCGGGGGCCCCGAACACGGGTTGGAAGTCGGCCGGGATGCGGGTCGGCGCGCCGCGTGCGTCGAGCAGCACCCAGTCGACGTGCGTCCAGGCGACGAGTCGGCCGGCGCCATCCACGAAGTCGGTCCGGCGCCGCGCCCAGACCCGACGCCAGCCGATGACCCGGGTCGTGCCCGTCAGCTCGTCACCGACCCGTAGCGGGGCCTCCACCGCGACCTCGGCTGTCCGCGCCAGCCAGGTGAGACCCCGCTCGCGGTACCACTCGCGAT
>CAZFXH010000326.1:0-6808 GCA_964522905.1 uncultured Anaerolineaceae bacterium | reverse complement strand
TCCGTGGAATATGGCCAGCGTTACCTCGACGTCGTGACGGACGCGACGGTGCGCGTCCTCGACGACATCGAGCGCACGTTCGCGGCGATGCCGCCGCGCTGACGGCTCAGGACGGCGCCGACGCCTCGGTGGAGGACCAGGTGCCGGCGCGCATGACGCGACGGATCGTGAGATCCGGGCCGAGCTCCACGAGATCGGCGCGCTGGCCCAGCGCGATCCGACCGCGATCTGAGATGCCCAACAGCGCCAGCGGGTTGCGACTGGCCGCCGCCACCGCGGCCGGGAGCGGTACGCCGGCCGCCACGAGGTTGCGGAGCGCCGAGTCCAGCGCGATGACTGACCCGGCCAGCGTGGCGGTCCCGGCCAGGGTGACTCGCTGGCCCACGACCTCGACCGCGAGGCCGCCGATTTGCCCGCGCCCATCGCCCATCCCGGCGAGCGCGACGGCGTCGCTGACGAGCAGCAGCCGGTCCGCGGGCTTCAGTCGCGTGATGAGCGGCCAGAGCCCGGGATCCACGTGGATCCCGTCAGCGATCAGTTCGACGTAGACCGCGTCGTCGAGGAGGGCCGCCACGGCGACGCCGGGCGATCGATGGTCGACGCCGCTCATCGCGTTGAACAGGTGCGTCGTCGAGCTCGCGCCGGCCTCGTATCCGGCTCGCGCCTCGTCGAGGGTCGCCCCCGAGTGACCGATAGAAACCGCGATGCCACGCTCGTGGAGCCATCCGATGAGGTCGATCGCGCCGGACAGCTCTGGCGCGATGGTCACCAGCCGGAGACCGTCGACGAGCGGCTCGAGCTCGGCGCGCGGGACCGCGGCCGGGACCTGGAGGTGGGCCGCCTCGTGCGCGCCTCGTCGGGCGGCGGCCAGGAACGGTCCCTCCAGGTTGAACCCAAGCGGATCGGCGCCGTCGGCCGGCGCGTCCGGCAGCCACGTGCGGACGCGGTCGGCGAAGGCGACGAGGTCCGGGAGGGGCGCCGTCACGGCCGTCGGCAGGAAGGAGGTCACGCCCCGTCGAAGGAGCGCACGGGCCATGCCATCGAGCGCGGCGCGGTCGCCCATCGCGTCGTAGCCGCCCCAGCCGTGGACGTGGACGTCGACGAATCCCGGGGCCACGTACGGGCTGTCGGGATCGGCCTTCGATGGCGCATCGTCCAGGTCGATCGCGGCGATGCGCCCGTTCTCGATCGTGATCGTCCCGGCGGCGACGCGATCATCGAGGACGAGCCGGCCGCTGATGGAGGTCGCGGGTCCTCTGCTCATCGCTCGGCCGCAGCACCGGTCGCGCCAGTCGTGGCGTCGGCCGCACGACTGGAGGCATCGGCCCCTTCCGGATCCCGTCCCTCGATGTCGAATCCGACGACGAGGCCATAGCGGTCCGCCGGGTAGCGCGATTCGGTCGCCTCGATCCGACGCCCATGACCGTCAGCGATGACTCGTCGCTCGACGAGCAGCGGATCGCCGATCCGGACCGCGAGCAATCGCGCGTCGTCGGCAGTCGCTGCTGCCGCCCCGATCGTGCTGGTCCCGCCGCGCAGCACGATCCCGGCACCGCCGAGCGTTTCGTGCAGCGACCCGTTCGCGAGATCCGCCGTCATCACGGCGTCGGCAGAGAGCCCGAGCAGGACTGTCGACTCCAGGGCGATCGGCTCGTCATCAGCGAGTCGCAACCGCCGCAGGTGCACCACGGGCTGCCCTGGCTGGAGGCCGAGGCTCTCGGCCTCGGCGGTCGAGGACGGGCGGACGACCCGGGTGAGCACATGCGAACTGGGGACGCGCCCGGCGCGCCGCATCTCCTGGGTGAACGTCATCAGCCGATTCGCCCGTCGGTGCGCCGGCGGGTCGGCGACGAAGCTCCCGCGGCCCGGCTTCCGCGTGATCAGGCCGTCCTCGGCGAGCCGCTGCATGGCGTTCCGCGCCGTCATCCGGCTGACCCCGAACTCCGCGCACAGCTCCGCGTCGGACGGCAGTCGTGCACCCGGCAGCAGGGTCGAGATCCGCTCCCGCAGCGCCTGTTCGATCTGGCGGTACTGGGGCTGGGTCGCGTTCATCTGGATCATCGCGTCTCGACACGCTCGTGGCCGGCGGCCGGGTCAACTCGCTCGGCCGCAACGGCCGCAATGGCCGTGTCGGCCGCTTCCGCACCATGGATGGCCGCGCCGATGGCACCGGCCCAGGTCCCGAGCTCCGCGGGCACGAGCCGGACGCGATCGAGCGCTGTCGTGTGCACCCGTTCGCGGAGTTCCGCCTCGATCGGGTCCCGCAACAGGTCGAACGCCGCCGAGATGCCGCCGCCCAGGACGATCACGTCCGGGGTGATGACCGTGACCATGTTCGCGATGCCGATGCCCAGGTACCGCCCGACGGAGCGCAACCCGGCGACCGCCGCGGCATCCCCGGCACGAGCCGCCAGCACGGCCGCCTCGGCGGTCGCGGTCCCGCAGGCCGCGGCGATGCGATCGGCTCGGGCGAACGCCTCGAGGCAGCCCCGGTTGCCGCAGCGGCACGATGGCCCCTCGGGCTCGAGGGTCTGATGGCCGAGCTCGCCGCCGGTCCCGTCGTGCCCCAGGTAGACGCGGCCGTCGATCGCGATGACGCCCCCGATCCCGGTCCCGAGCGTGAACCCCACCATCGATGAGGCGCCCCGCGCCGCGCCCAGGCGAAGCTCGGCGAGCCCGAATGCCCGAGCGTCGTTGATCAGGGTGGCCGGCAATCCCAGCGCCGCGCCGACCGGACCCGCCACGGGCACGCCGGGCCAGCCCCCGGGGAGATTGACCAGGAACCGCGTCGTGCCGGCGGCAGGATCGTACAGACCAGGGACGCCGACGCCGACCGATGTCACCCCCGGACTGCGTTCGATGGCCTCGGCACCCACGGCTGCGAGGCGCGGCACGACGACATCCGGCCCCTTGGGCATGGGCGTCGCGACCTGACCGCGGTCGAGGACCCGCCACTCGTCGGCGTCGCGCTCGGCCACCACCCACTTGATGTTCGTTCCGCCAAGGTCGAGCCCGAGATGTCGGCTCGCGGGCGGGTCGTCCGCCACGTCGATCAGGACTCCGCCGTGACCCGGGTGTACGCCGCCGCGACGACCACGATGATCGACCCGAACAGGATCTGGCGGAGGGCCTCCGGCAGGCCGAGCGTCGTAAGGAGCGACGTGAGCACGGTCAGGATGAGTGCCCCGACCAGCGTCCCGCTGTAGCCACCGCGGCCGCCCATGATCGAGGTCCCGCCGATCACCGCTGCGGCCACCGACGGCAGCACCGCGCTATCCACGAGAGTCACGCTCGCCACGTTGTTGAGGCCCGAGTACAGGAACCCCGCGATCGCCGCGATCATCGCGGAGAGCATGTACAGCACGATCAGGACCTGCCAGGACCTGGCGCCGGACAGGCGCGCGGCGACCGGGTTGTCACCGATCGCGTACAGCAGCCGGCCATAGCCGGTTCGCCGCAGCAGGAAGAGGATGAACAGGGTCAGCGGCACGAAGACCAGCAGGCTGTTGGGCAGTAGCGTGAGGAACGTGCCAGAACCAAGCGTGCGCAGGACCGCGGGCACGCCGGCCCCGGTCTGGACCATGACCAGCTGCCAGACATTCGCCAGCCCGAGGACCACGAGGCTCATGCCCAGGGTCATGATCAGTGGGTGCACCTTGAACACGCCTACCCCGATGCCCGTCAGGAATCCGGCGAGAGCTGCGATGACGAGCGCGACGAGCAGGGCGACGACGAGTCCCTGGCCGCCCACGAGCGTCGCGACGACGAAGCCGCTCATGGATGCGACGGCCCCGACGGACAGGTCGATGCCGCCCGTCAGGAACGTGAGCGTCTGGCAGGCGGCCAGGAGCGCCAGCGGGATCGCTGCCCGAAAGATGACGCCCGCCCACCCGATGCCCACGACCTCCGGCCTGACGAGATAGACGAGCGCGACCAGCAGCGCCAGCAGGCCGAGGAGGGGAAGGAGCGGCTGGTCCCGGAACAGGCGCCGCCAGGCGCCTGCCGTGAGCCACGGGTTGCGGGCGCTCGAGGCGCCGGCCACGCCGCTCATGCGCGGGCCCGCCGGATCTGGATCAGGCTGCCGAACATGACCACGCCGATCAGGATGACGCCCTGCAGGACCACCGAGAGATTCGTGTTGACGTTGAGGAACGTCATGTCGGTCCGGATCAGCTGGAGGATCACGACCGCGACGATCGGCCCGAACACCCCGCCCCGGCCACCGGCGAGGCTGACACCGCCGAGGACGACGGCCGCCACGCTCAACAGGGTGTAGGGCCCGGGCACCGGCGTCGCGATCCCGGTGCTCGCGGTGAGCATCAGGCCGCCGAGTGCGGCGAACAGGCCGGTGAGCATGTACGCGATGATCCGCGTTCGCTCGACCGGCACACCGCTTCGGAACGCCGCGAGGCGATCGCTGCCGATGGCATAGATCGACAAGCCCAGCTGCGACCTTCGGATGGGTATCCAGATCAGGGCCACGACGATGATCAGTACGACGGCTCCCTTCGGGATCCACTCGTTACCGAGCGATCCCGTGACCAGGTCCTTGAGCCATTGCGCCGACGCGCCGCCGGGGGTCCTCAGCACGAGGAGCGCGCAGCCCGCCCAAACGAACGACATCGCGAGGGTCACGACGATGTCCGGAACGCGCGTGGTGACGACCACCCCGCCATTGATGGCGCCGAGCAGGAGCCCAAGGAGGAGCACGCCGAGGACGACGACCACGCCGAACTCCTCCGTCTGACCCTTCATCAGGGTCGCCGAGACGACGCTGGTCAGGGCCATCATGGCGCCGATCGAAAGGTCGATGCCGCCGGAGATGACGACGATCGCCTGCCCGACGGCCGCCAGCGCGAGCGGCAGCACGGAGATCGCGAGGCCCTGCACGCCGGAGACCCCGTAGCTCGGCTGGATGAGCTTGGTGAATACCAGGAGGAGCGCCAGGAAGCCGAGGAGCCCCGCCACCCAGCCATTGCGGTGCGCGAAGGAGGCGAGGGCGTCCGCGGGGCGGGGGCGGAGGTCGTCGACGCGGGCCGTCGTGGCGCTCATCGGTCGCTCCCGGGACGGGCCGGGCCGCCGCCTGCGAGTGGATCAGCGGTCCCGGCTGCTCCGACCGCCGCCTCGGCCGCAACCACCTCGGCCGCGACCACTTCGTGTGCGACTTCCTCTGGCATCTGGGCGTCCGAGCGGAGATTGTAGGCAGCCCGCAGGAGCGTTGGCTCATCGGCGTCGGCCACGGCGATCTCCGCGACCACTCGACCGCCGAAGATCACGATCGTCCGATCGCACGCGAGCTGGATCTCCTTGAGCTCCGAGGTATACAGCAACACGGCAGCCCCGGCCTCCGCCAGGTCCCGGAGCAGCACGTAGATCTGCTGCTTGGTGCGGATGTCGATGCCGCGGGTCGGGTCGAAGCACAGCATCGCGTGGACGCCGCCGGCGACCCAGCGTGCGATCGTGACCTTCTGCTGGTTGCCGCCCGACAGCCGGCGGACCTCGCCCTGTGCGCGCGTGTCGATCTGCAGACGGGCGATCCCAGCGTCGACCTTCTGGCGCTCTTCGCTGGTCTTGATCGGGCCCCAGTGAGGGAGCTGGGCCGTCCACGGCAAGGCGATGTTCTCGCGCACGGAGCGCTGCATGAGGAGGGCCTCGGCACGGTCGGCCGGCACGTAGACAAGGCCTGCCCGGATCGCGTCCGCGGGATGGTGGAACGAGACCCGCGATCCGTCGACCAGCAGCTCCCCTCTGGCCGGGCGCTCGGAGCCGGCGAGGATGTTGAACAGCTCGTCCTGCCCCTGGCCCTCCAGGGCGACCACGCCGAGCACCTCGCCCGGGTACAGGTCGAACGACACATCCTGCAGCTTCGTCCGCGCCGCGAGGCCGCGGGCGGAGATGCGCGGCGTGACTTCGGCCGCTCGAGCCGCCGCCGGCGAACGCTCGGCGACCCCGGCTATGTCCTCGACGATGTGGCCGAGCATGAGCTCCACGATCCGCTCCTCGGAGCCTTCGGTCACGTCGACGACGCCGACGGTCTCACCCTCGCGCAGCACCGTCGCGCGATCGCACACGGCGGCGATCTCGATCATCCGATGGGAGATGAAGATGACCGAGCGATCGCCGCCCCGCTGGCGCCCGATCACCTCGAGGACGCGCTCGGTGAGGTTCGCGGGCAGCGCCGCGGTCATCTCGTCGAGCATGAGCACGTCGGGTTCGATCGCCATCGCGCGGGCGAGGTCGATGACCCGGAGCGAGGCGAGCGGCACGCGCCGCGCCATGCTCGACAGGTCGAAGTTCTCCAGGCCGAGTTCGTTCAGCCAGTGGCGGAATGGCTCGATCGGCGTCTCGGTCAGACGGAGATTGGACCGGATGTCCAGGTCCGGGATCAACGCCGGCTCCTGGTACACGGACACGATGCCGCCGCGGCGCGCCTCCGCCGGCGAGTGGGCCATGTGCTCCCGACCGCGGATGGAGATCGTTCCGCCGTCCGGACGGACGGCCCCGGTCAGGATCTTGACGAGCGTGCTCTTGCCGGCGCCGTTGGCGCCCATGAGCGCATGGACCTCCCCGGGGCGCACCGCCAGGGAGGCGTTCTTCAGCGCGAGGACCGCGCCGTAGGCCTTCCTGATCCCCGTGGCCTCGAGCAGGAGTTCCGTCGTGGTGAGGGTCATCGGTCCCTCGATATTAGTACGGGAGATGCCGGACAAAGCCGGCATCTCCCGCTGCGTGGTGCTATGGCTCGGGGAAGGTTATTCGCCCGGGCCCTTGCAGGCGACGGCCTGCTCGGGGGTGTAGGTGGTGTAGCCCT
>CAZFXH010000325.1:0-2623 GCA_964522905.1 uncultured Anaerolineaceae bacterium | reverse complement strand
TCTCCCCGGCCGCGAGGGTCGCGAACAGGAGCGCCCGGTGGCTGATCGACTTGTCGCCGGGCAGCCGCAGTTCCCCGCGCAGGCGGGCGGCGGGTCGGACGGTGGCGAGGTCTGTCCGGATCATCGCGTCCTCGAACCCTCGCTCGCCCCAACGGCCGTGGCCGCGCCGGCCTCGACCGGGGCGCCGTGCAGACCGCGGACCTGGGCATGGATGGGCACGAGGTCGGCCATCATCTCGCGGAACTGGTCCAGCGTGAGCTGCTGCTCGGCGTCCGACAGGGCGTCGTCCGGGGTGGGGTGGACCTCGACCATGACCCCGTCGGCGCCGACCGCGACCCCGCCGAGCGCCAGCGGCTTGACCAGCCAGCGCTTGCCGGTGGCATGGCTCGGATCCACGATCACTGGCAGGTGGGTCAGGTGATGGAGGAGCGGGACGGCCGCGAGGTCCATGGTGTTGCGGGTGTACGTCTCGAAGGTCCGGATCCCGCGCTCGCACAGGATGACGTTGGGGTTCCCGGAGCTGACGATGTACTCAGCGGCCATCAGGAACTCCTCGATGGTCGCGCCGTAGCCGCGCTTGAGCATCACCGGCCGCGCGACCCGGCCCATCTCGCGTAACAGCGAGTAGTTCTGCATGTTCCGCGTCCCGATCTGGAGGATGTCCGCGTACTCGGCGACGATGTCGACCTGCGAGGGCTCCATCACCTCGGTGATGACCGGCAGCCCCGTCTGCTCGCGCGCCTCGGCGAGGTAGCGGAGACCCTCGACGCCCAGGCCCTGGAAGGCGTACGGGCTGGTCCGCGGCTTGAACGCTCCGCCGCGCAGGACCGTGGCGCCGGCGGCCTTCACGGCGTCCGCGGTCTCGAACAGCATGTCGCGGCCCTCGACCGAGCATGGGCCCGCCATCATCGTGAGCGAACCGTCGCCGATCACCGCGTCGAGCACGCGGATGACGGTGTCCTCGGGCCGGAACTCGCGCGACGTCAACTTAAAGGGGCGGCTGATCGGGGTCACGCGCTCGACGCCGGCCAGGGTCGCAAACCGCTCGACGAGGGCCGGCTTGCGGCCGCCGATCTCCCCGACCACGGCGATCACCACGCGTTCGTCCCCGACGTGGTCGAACGGGGTCAAACCCTCGGCCAGGATCTGGCTCTTGACTCCGAGGACCTCGGCCTCACTGGCGCCGACGGTCATCACGACGAACATCGCGCTGCGGTCTCCTCGTCGGTCGGCCAAACAAAAAAGCAGAGGTGTGACCTCTGCTTCGTTTGCCCGGCACGACCTGTGCCCCCGGTCCTACCGACCGGGAACGTTCATGCCGGGCATCGAAAATAGAAGTAGCGGTCCATGCGTGTGCGGAGTGTGCCGAGCGGCGCGCCCGATGTCAACGCGCGTCGGGCTTGGCCAGCGCCCGCGCCAAGATGGCCGCGACCACGTCGCTCTTCGCGTCGGCGTAGTGCTGGACATATTTCCACTCGCGGGCGGCCAGGTCGCGTTTCGTTCGTTCGTACAGCAACCGATCGTCGTCATGACTGCGGAGCCAGTCTCGGAACGCCAGCATCCGGTGGATCTCCGTCGTCCCCACGGTGAAGACGTGGATGTTCGACGCGACGTCGGATCCCTTGAACAGTCGGTGCTCGAACCAATCGGGCTCGCGGATGCGGAGCGCGTAGCCCGCTGCTTCCATCGGCGGCACGTAGGCGTTCTCGTCCGTCGAGTCCGGGACGGCCAGCACGATGTCGATGATCGGCTTGGCCGGGAGCCCGGGAACGGACGTCGACCCGACATGCTCGAGGAGCCTGACCAGGTCGCCGAGCGCGCGTCGGATGCGTATCGCTTCCCGTTCGAAGTCGGCCGTCCAGCCTGGATCGTAGTCGGCAAGCAGGACGGGGCCCGCCAGCACCGCCAGCTCCCCGATCGTGACCGCGCGGAGGTTCTCCTCGCTGGTTGACTGAGCCGTCGGCGGTCGCTCGTGGGTCAAGTTCGGTCGCTCCATTCGCGTCAGCGCGCGCCAGCCTACTCGATAGGGGGAGCGGGCCGCCCTCGTGATAGCATGGCGCCCGCCGTATCGACGGAGAGGTCGCATAGAGGTCTAGTGCAGCGGTTTGCTAAACCGCCATGTGGGGCAACCTGCATCGAGGGTTCGAATCCCTCCCTCTCCGCCAGACCTTTCCCGGTCCCGGCATCGTGCGCCCGTAGCTCAGTGGATAGAGCGTTAGGTTGCGGACCTAAAGGTCGTGAGTTCGAGTCTCGCCGGGCGCGCCAGAACCACAAAGCCAGCCCCGATCCGGGCGGCTTCCTGCCCGAAGAATGGCCGCGCCGGCGCGACCCACCGGATCTCCTGAACGGCCTTGTCGTAGGCCACCGCGCGCTCGACGAGCAGAAGCACGAACTCCCGCCGCTGCTCCGGCGTCGCCCGGGTCAAATTCTCGGCCATGGTGACCACGATCTTCCGCTGCCCATCGAACAGCCGGAGCTTGTCGCTGTCCGGGAGCATGACCAGCTCGCGTTCCGTGGCCTCCTTCTCGCGAAGGTATTCGTCGTCCGGCATCTCTCCCCAGTCGAACCGCTTCGCGATCTGCTGTAGGTGAGTCTGCAGGCGCTTTCGCTCCAGCCGGGCCAA
>CAZFXH010000324.1:0-7996 GCA_964522905.1 uncultured Anaerolineaceae bacterium | reverse complement strand
CGACAGCGCGAGCAGCAGCGGGAGGTGGGCGATGAGCCGCACTGTGAGCACCCGCCAGGCGGGATGCGTGGCAGGGGCGAGGTCACGCGGGGCTCGACCCGCGGCCCAGGCCTCGTCGTCCGCCGCGATGGCCCGGACCTGCTCCGACTCCCCGGCGGCCGCGACAAGGCCACCGCCGAACAGCCACAGGAGCGCCCCGAAACCGACGACGACGAGCAGTGACGCGATCGACCCGACGCCGCGGAACACGACGGCGGACAGCAGTGGCGTGAGGATGTTTCCCACGGCGACCGCGCTCGGCAGCACGATGATCGGTGCGAGCACGACCAGCAGGCCTCCGCGGATAAGGAACGTGGCCAGGGCGAGCGGCCACGTCAGTGGCTTGGCCAGTGTGAGCAGGAGCGAGGCGACCAGGGTCGCCCCAACGGTCATGGCGCTGGGCTGACCGACGGCGCGGGCGACGCGAGGCCCTGTTCCGGTTCGAGCTCCCGGAGCCGCTGCAGGGCGGCGTCCACCTTGGCCTGCTCCTCGCCGTAGCGGGCGAAGTCCCCGTCGCGCAGGGCGGCCTGCCCGAGCTGGAAGTGGCGATAGGCATATTCGATCAGGCCGGGAACGTCGGCCGGCAGTGGATCGCTCGGGTCGCCCGACGGGGTCGGACCCGGGCTCGGGGTCGCACCGGGCGATGGTGTCGGCGTTGGCGCGGGCGGTGCCGTCGGCGCGGGCCCGCCGTCCTCCGCTCCCAGGAGCAGGTCGAGCGCCTCGGCCAGGGTCTCGCCCCATACGACCTCGCGCGGCGAGGCGACGATGATCCGCTGGAACTCGGGGAAGGCCGACTGCTGTGACTGGAGGTAGACGGGCTGGAGATAGATCAGCGAATCGTCGACCGGGACGACGATGAGATTGCCCTGGATGACCGTGCTGCCACCCTGGCTCCAGAGCGTGAACTGCTGGCTGATCTGCGCGTCCTGGACGATGCGCGCCTCGATCTGGGCCGGCCCGAAGATCGTGGTGTCGGCCGGGAACCGGTACACGCGCGTCGCGCCGTAGTTCGGCTCGTCCTGGCGTGCGGCGACCCACGCGATCATGTTCGGCCGGTTGAGCGGCACCATCGGCTGGAGCAGGAGGAATTCCGCATCCGCCTCGCCCGGCATGCGCATGGTCACGTAGTACGCTTCCGACGGCAGGGTCTGGCTGCCGCCCTGCGCCTGCGGGACCGTCCACAGGTCGTCGCTCTGGAAGAAGCGGAGCGGGTCGCGCACGTGGTACCGCCCGAAGATACGGGTCTGGACGTTGAACAGCTCCTCGGGTACCCGCAGATGCGGCCGCAGGTCGTCCGGCAGGGCGGTCAGCGGCTGGAACATCGCCGGGAAGACGCCCACATACGCGCGGATGATCGGGTCCTGGTCGTCCGCGACATAGAACTGCATCGTCCCGTCGTACGCGTCCATCGTGATCTTGACGCTGTTACGGATGTAGTTGAACGGTCGCCCCAGCCTCGTCCCTTCGAGCTCCGCCCCCGGAGCGAAACCCTGAGCGTGGGGGAAGCGATCGGACACGGTGTAGGCGTCCTGGACATAGCTCAGTCCACCGTCCTCGCGAATCACGATGTACGGATCCTTGTCGTAGCGCAGGAACGGCGCGATGAGGGCGAGCCGATCCGACAGCGTGCGATGGAACAGCAGCTGGCTCTGGGTCGTGATCTGGTCGCTGATGAGGAGGTCAAGGTCGCGGAACCGCAAAGCGAACAACAGCCGCGGCAAGGTCGTGTCCAGGCCGATGCCGGTGGTTCCCCGCCAGCTGGTGATGGTGCCGGGGTCCGCGCCGCCCTCTCCCTCCCCGGTCGGGTAGTCGAACTCCGCCTGTCGGGCGCCGGTGATGACGTATTCGCTCGCCTTCTCGCCGAAGTAGATGCGGGGCTCGGTGATCTCGGGCGCCCCGTCGGTCGAGACCGGCGGGAGGTTGCGGATGAAGAGCCGCGGCTGGCCTTCGTTCGCCACCTCGTTGACCGGCACCATCGCGACGCCGATGCCGTGGGTGTACACGATGCGCTGGTTGACGAATCCAGCGGCTGCCGGATTCTGCGTCAAGTCGAGCTCGCGGGCGGACAGCATGACCTGACGCTGGACGTCGTTGATGATGTAGCGATCGGTGTCGACGTCGTGGAAGTCGTAGTAGCGCCGTACACGCTGGAGCTGGTCGAGGGTGTCGCCGAGCGGGCGGTAGTCCCACAGGCGAGCGTTCCGGAACGTCGCCTCCTCGGCCTCGATGGAGGACTCGTCCAGCACGTTCTCACCCTGGAACGGCCGGTCCTCCCAATCGTCCAGCCCGTACGCGAGGCGGGTCATCGTGATGTTGTTCCCGATGTACGTCTGTTCCTGGGCGTACTGGTTGGGCTGGACCGTGAACCGCTGGATGGCCTCGGGGTACAACCGGCCGATGATCAACGAGGCCAGGAGCCATACGCCGATCGTCAGGCCAAGCGGCCACAGCATGCGGGTGAAGGCCCCGCCGACCAGCAGCGCGCCGGCCAGACCCGACAGCACGGTCAGCACGTCGTAGGCAAGGAACTGCGCGTTCTCGTCGGTGAAGCTGACGCCGGTCGCGATCCCGCGGTCGCTGTACACGAGCTCGTACTTGTCGAGCTGATAGCCGAACGCCACCGACAGCAGGAACAGACCGCCCAGGACCGCGAGGTGGACGCGGACCGGGGTCGTGAACACGAGGCTCCCGCGCGAGGCCCCGACCAGGTAGCGCGCGAAGACCAGCAGCAGCGACGCGAGGACGATCCCGTTGAAGAGCGCCTGGACGAGCCGCAGGAACGGGAGCTCGAAGAGGAAGTAGCCGATGTCCCGCCCGAAGACGGGATCGGCCACGGCGGCTGCACCCTCTGGTGAGAACGGCACGCGGTTGATCCAGAGCAGAACCGTCTCCCAGACGCTCGCGACCGAGCCGCCGATGGCCAGGGCGATCAGCCCGGCGAAGACGACGAGTGCCACGCCGGCGATCGGCGTGAGATCGGGGATGTCGCCGGCATCGAACGCGGCGGGGCGCTGGGCGCCCGGATCCCGGCGCATGCCGGGTCCACGATCGGAATCGGCCGCTTGCGCCGCCTCGTTTATGCGCTCCATCAGTGAGCGGAACGACCCCCCGGGCCGGCTCGTGTCGGGGGGAGGCATGAGCCGGCCAGCCAGGTAGATGTTGAAGAGCAGGATCGCGAGGCTCCCCACGAGCGCTGCCGCGAACAGCCCGACCTGGGCACCGAGACGGGTCCAGAAGACGGCATCGAAGCCGACGCTCCGGTACCACAGTGCGTCCGTCCACAGGTCGAGCCCAAAGCTGAATAGCATGAATACGAGCAGCAGGACGAGCCCGGCGATCCACCAGGTCACACGCTGGCGGCGGCCACCACGCCGGCGCTCGTCACGGAGCGGCCTCGGACGGCGAGGCGGGCTCGGCTCGCGGGGCGGAGCGTCGCGATCGTCCCGGTCGCCATCCCCGTCGCCCGGGTCGCCGTCGCCCGGGTCGTCGCCGTCGCCCGAAGCGCGACGGCGCGACGGTGCCCCGGCATCGGGATCCTCGCCCCGGGCCAGCGCCTCACGCCGGCGAAGATCCTCTAGGAAGTCGTCGAACAGGTCGCGCATCGGTGGGGTGAGTCTAGCCGGTTGCCCGGATCGTCACGGCCTGAAGCCCGCTCACGGTCGCCCCAGCCCCTCGACGGCCCGGCGGAATCCGGCCAGCACGGTATCCGCGAGCTCGTTCGCGCCCATCGCCGCGGCCCGAGCGGGCTCGAACCGGAACGCCGCGCGGACCGCGAGCGGCGCGCGCCACGGCCGGGTCTCATCGTCCGGCGGCAGGAGCCCGGCCACCCGGAGCTGCAGCCGGCCGCCGTCCTCGAGGATGAGTCCGGACAAGGCTCCCGCCAGCGCCGGGCCGAGTCGAGCGAGCGGGGGATCCGGCGGCGGACCCGCCACGGGGGCGACATCGCGAAAGCTGACGACGCCCTCGTCATCGGCCACCCACATCAGCGTGAGCCACCAGCCGTCAGGCGCGTCGGACGGTCGGCCCATGCCGGCGCGATACGTGTGGTCGCGAACGCGAACCTCGTGCTCACGCAGGAATGACGGGCCGGGCGGTGGAAGTCGGTCGGGCACGGCCGCAAGGATAGCGGCCGGGGTCGGTCAGGCCGGCGGAGGGGTCAGGCCGGCGGAGGGGCCTCTTCGCTGGGGCGCAGAGCGTCGGCGTCCGGGGGCGGGATGGCGTTGGCCACGGTCGGCGGGGGCCCGGCCGCTTCGGCTTCGGTCTCTCCGAGCTCCTCGTCGAGCGCGTCCAGGCCGGCGGAGACCGCCTCGATCTCGTGGACGATGACCTCTGCGGCGGCGGCATCCTCGGCCGACACGCCCGGATCGCCCGCTTCGATCTTGGCCTCCGCAAGCAGCGAGTCCGCCTCGGCCTGCAGATTTGCGACCTCCGCTTCAAGCTCGAGTCGGAGGATCTCGCGCCGGACGGCGATGTCCGGGGGTGCCAGTGCACCGGCTTCCGCGGGGGCGCTGCCCTCGTCGGGGTATTCACCGCTGATCCACGACATGAACCGATTGCGGGGCCGAGGGATCGGCGTCTTGGCGCGCACGAGGACGGCCGTATCGATGGCGGTCAGGCCGGGAACCGACGGATCGGCGGACGGGTCCGCGGCAAGGACGGCGTTACAGGAAGGGCAATGCTCGGGCTCACCCTTGTATGTGGCGGAACACCAGGGGCAGATGGAGGCTTCGGCCTCGCCGGACAGGGATTCCTCGGTCATGCCGTGCATGCTACCGCGCCGTAGGCCACCAGGAATACCCCATCGGTCAGGGTCGGGAAAGAACCCTTGGCTTCTCAGTCACTCCCATTCGATGGTCGCCGGCGGTTTGGAGGATATGTCGTACACGACCCGGTTGACCCCCGGGACCTCGTTCACGATGCGGCTGCTGATCTTGCCGAGCACGTCATATGGCAGCTTCGCCCAGTCGGCGGTCATCCCATCCTCGGACGTCACGGCGCGGATGGCGACGACGTTCGCATACGTCCGTCCATCGCCCATCACCCCGACCGAACGGACCGGCGTGAGGATGGCGAAGCTCTGCCACAGCGATCGGTAGAGGTTGGCTGCCTTGATCTCGTCGATGACGATCCAGTCCGCCTCGCGCAACGTGTCCAGCCGCTCTCGCGTGACCTCCCCGATGATGCGGATCGCAAGGCCCGGGCCGGGGAAGGGCTGCCGCAGGACCATCGCGTCGGGAAGGCCCAGCTCCAGGCCGACCTTGCGAACCTCGTCCTTGAAGAGGTAGCGCAGCGGCTCGATGAGCTGGAACCGGAGGTCTGCCGGAAGGCCCCCGACGTTGTGGTGGGTCTTGATCTTCTGGGCGGCCTTCGTCTCGGAAGTGGCGCTCTCGATGACGTCCGGGTAAAGCGTGCCCTGGGTCAGGAAGTCGATCGCTCCGATCCTGGCCGCCTCCTCCTCGAAGACCCGGATGAACTCGTCGCCGATGATCTTTCTCTTTTGCTCCGGGTCCTCGACGCCTGCGAGGCGGGCGAGAAAACGTTCGCGAGCATCGACCATCACCAGGTTCATCCCGAGATCGCGCTCGAAGGTGACGCGCAGCAGCTCCGATTCCTTCTTGCGCATCAGGCCGTGGTCGACGTAGATGCAGGTCAGCCGGTCGCCGACCGCCCGGTGCACGAGGGCTGCCGCGACAGCCGAGTCGACGCCGCCGGAGAGGGCGCAGATGACCTTGCCGTCCGAGCCGGTCTTCGCCGCGTGCACATCCACCCGCTCGCGGATCCCCGCGACCGTCGTGTCGATGAAATTCGACGCCGTCCACGATGGCTCGACGCCCGCGATCCCGACCACGAAGTTGCGCAGCACGTCCCTGCCACGTGGCGTGTGGACGACCTCTGGGTGGAACTGGATCCCGTACAGGTTCCGGTCTGGCGCCTGCAGGCCGGCGAACGGGGTCGAATCGGTCTGGGCGGTCGAATCGAACCCTTCCGGCAGCCTGGTGATGGAGTCGCCGTGGCTCATCCAGACGGGCTGGTTGGGCTCGATGCCGTCGAACAGGCCATCGCCGGTCGTGATCGTGACGTTCGCCGGTCCGTACTCGCGCTTGCCGGCCGGGAGCACGTCCCCACCGAGCTCACGCGCCATGAGCTGGGCCCCGTAGCAGATGCCCAGGACGGGGATGCGCCCGCCCCAGATCGCCGGATCCGGCTTTGGCGCGTCCTCGTCGTACACGGAGTTCGGGCCGCCGCTGAGGATGATCGCCTGCGTTCCGCGCCGCTCCAGCTCCTCATAGGGCGTGTCGTGCGGCAACAGCTCGGAATAGACGTCGAGCTCGCGGACGCGGCGAGCGATGAGCTGAGCGAACTGGCTGCCGAAGTCGAGGACTACGACGGGCCCCGGCGCGGTGGTCGTCGCGCCGCCGGGTCGGTCTTCAGCGGAGCGATCGGGAGCCGGCGCCTTGAGCGCGGTCTCGAGGTAGGCCTCGACCTCCGCGTCGTCCGGGGCAAGGACGCGATGGCCGGAGTTGGCCGCGTCCCCGTGGATCGTCTTGCCCCGGTCCCGCTCCTGCCTGGTTGAAGCCTCAGTGTCCGCCAATCGTTGCCCTCCGCTCCCCTCGCGCCGCCGCCGGGCACCAGTGTACCGGCCCGGGGAGCGCGAACCCGGCGCATGACTCGTCTGCCCTGGCAACGACCCGCCGGGCGGGTCTACTGTCCGAGCACCGGCGGGTGAGTGGCTCTCACGCTGGGCGGGTGAGTGGCTCAAGGGGGGCGCGACTCGCCCGGCGGGGCGCGACTCGCCCCCGGCGTAGCGCGAGCCCGCCCTCCTGTCGTCACTCGCGGTTGCGCATCGCCTCCGCGGCGGCGGCGATGTACCGCTCCAGGGCATCGGCCACATCCGCGGGTGGCGCGAGTTCGGCGATCGCGGCGCGCATGTGGAACAGCCAACGGTCGCGCGCTACGGCATCGATGGCGAACGGAACGTGCCGCATCCGCAGGCGCGGATGGCCCCGTTCCTCGTCGTAGGTCCGCGGCCCGCCCCAGTACTGGGCGAGAAAGAGCGTCAGCCGGCGCTGCGCAGGCGCCAGGTCCGCTTCGGGGTAGATCGGTCGAAGAATCGGGTCGTCGGCCACGCCCGCGTAGAACCGGGCGACGAGCCCCTCGAAGAAGGGCATGCCGCCGGCGCGTTCATACAGCGTCTGCTGGTCGATCACGAGAGAAGTCTATGGAGACGCGCGCTGATGGTCGCGGGAGAGGTGTCGCTGACCCCCGGGGGGTCGACGGAGGGTCAGCGGCGGACGACGGGTGACCGTCGGGGGCGAACGTGCCGCTCCTCGCCGCGGAGGTTCGCCGCGGCGAGTTCCAGCAGGGCAAAGGCGCTGATCGCGAGGATGACCATCCCGAGGGTGTCCATGACCGCCATCCTGCGCGCGGGATCCGCCTCCCGAAACCGGGCGAACGTCACGTTCGGGATAGGCCGGATGACGTACGTCACCCCACCGGATACCGCCCCTCCGC
Organism: uncultured Anaerolineaceae bacterium; assembly: GCA_964522905.1. Lineage (GTDB taxonomy): Bacteria > Chloroflexota > Limnocylindria > Limnocylindrales > CSP1-4 > SPCO01. The sequence continues at coordinate 445 of CAZFXH010000324.1, read as the reverse complement.
CATGAGCGGCGCGGCGGTGCACCGGGGCCGTCAGGCGGTCGGCGTGGGGATCGGGGAGAGGACGATCCCGCTGGGCGATGGCTGGAGGGCACGCCGGGGCGTCGGATGGATGATCCGCGGAGTCGGCAGCGGGCGAGCCGGGCGAGCCGTCGCGCGGCCCAGGGCCGGTCGGCGAACCTTGCGCAGCCCGGTCTGCGGGCGGGCATCGGGGGCTGGTCGCTCGACCCGGCGCCGGGCGTGACGCGGGGTCGGCCGAGTGTACGTGAACGCCTTGAGCGCGAAGCGCGTCGCGACGAGCCACGAACCGATCATCCAGATGAAGAACCCGACGGCCGTTCCGCGCTCGGACCCGAAGATCTCGAGACCGGTCGCAGCCGCGAGGGCCCCGAACCCGGCGACCGCGATTCCCGCAGCGGCGAGGTACCCGACGAGCGACCCGCCCCAG